>CAZLTJ010000005.1:21445-48958 GCA_964562425.1 uncultured bacterium | reverse complement strand
AGCAAAATCTGAATTAGAGAAACGAATTAGAGAAATTATAAAGCATGGCGAAAAAGTTATTGTAACATGTAGCGGTGGTATCGACAGTTCATACGTTGCATTCCTTTGCAGTAGGAAATACAATCTCGATGTAATTGGAGCCAACTTCAACCACGGTTTCGTAACTAATGTGGCAAAAAACAATCTGGCAAGGATAAGGAAAACTCTAAATATTCCGATTATAGAAATAATCCCTGATTTAGAATTAATGTATCGATTATATTGCGATTTCTTACTTGCAACTGGTGATTTCTGTACACCATGTTGCCAGGGATGCTGCAGCTCAGGATTCATCGTTTCTAAAAACAACAACTCTCGGACAATTTTTCACGGTGGAGTCTCCGGTTCAAGAGTTGAATTCAACGTTCTCGGAATGTTAAGACATCATTACGATCGCTTTATGAAATATGCAAAAAATAACTATCCAACAGATAAATTGAAAAAAATTGTAACTCCAACATGCGAGATTAGTGAATTTGATCTAATTGCCCTTCCTCAATATTTTGATTGGGACGAAGACAATATTATTGAGATTCTTCAAAAGGAAATTGATTGGGAAACAATGCCTGACGGTCGCACAAGACATGTAGATTGCCTCGTTGCCGAAGTAAGTGATTTTCTACTCCAAAAGAAATTCGGTTTCTCGAAAAGATGGATGACAATTTCAGCAAACATTCGTGCTGGTTTGATAGATACAGAAACAGGTCGAATTAAAATAAAGGAAGAAGAGGAGCAAATACAACGGGAACCAGTTGAAGCCATGAATATCTTACTTGAAAAGCTTAAATTAACTCGAGAGGAATTATATAACTTACCTTTCTATAAATGTGAACCTGCAGTGCGTTACCTTTAATGTCATATTCTGTTTCACTTATATATTTTTCATTGTTATAAAACAGATAAAGCTCTATCAAAATTCCGAATTTTTTTCTTGAAGTCGCTAATAATTCCTAATTCAAATATTCGCATTTTCATATGAATGTTTATTCGCATTTATAAACAAACAACTTATTTACAGGATTTGACCTTACTGGATGGATTTATTATAAGCTGCTCTAAAATTTATATCAAAATGCTAAAAAAAACACCCCTGACAGGATTCGAACCTGTGACCCTCGGATTAGAAATCCGATGCTCTATCCAGCTGAGCTACAGGGGCACATCTGCACTTATTATATTTTTACTTTGACAGTTGTCAAGAATGATTTGTTATTATACAACTTGATTTTAATCTATTTAAGTTTAAAGCATTAGGGTCACGATGAATATTGAAATAATTGTTGTTGGACAACTTGAGACCAATTGTTACATCTTGCACAATAACAAAAGAGAAACAGTTATTATTGATCCAGGTGGTGATTCGCAAAACATAATCGACAAAATTAATAGGTTAAGGCTTAATCCTTTGTCAATTATTCTAACCCATGGACATTACGATCACATACTGGCTGTCCCAGAAATTAAAAAAAAATATGAGATACCCATTTACGCTCACAGAGTAGAAATCCCCATGCTTGAAAATCCAAATTTGAATTTTTCATCAATTACTGGAACTCCTGTATCTGTCTCTGCGGAAAATATTGAAAGCTCGACACTAAAATCGATGTTTGATGCGGATCTGATGCACCTTCCCGGACACTCGCCTGGCAGTATTGGGATTGTTATAAATAACTATTTCATTTCTGGAGACACTGTATTCGCAGATGGCAACATAGGAAGGATAGATATTCCGGGTGGAAGTTCCAAACAGTTATCAGAAAGTATCGAACTTATATTGCAGTTACCAGACAATCTCATATTGTTGCCTGGACATGGTGCTCGGTCTATTGTTGGGCATGAGAAAAAATTTTGGAGACAAACCCTTAAGTTACTTAAATATGGCTTATTATAATTTCTTAATACATTCCTTTTCTAATCTAAATCTATCCTCCAATTACCCAGCTTTATATCTTTAATGCGCAATTGGACATCTGGTTGACCGTAATATGTATTTTTCTCAATAACCACCGCAAGATTAACTGGTCTACTTCTCATTGTAATACGCTCTTTGAAATCACCAAAATTAAAACCAATAACATCTAATAAATTATTCTTAGCTCGAATTTTAAACCTTAAATGATTGCTTCCAACAATACGAGGTTCACCCAGGATATCAACATCCTCCAAAAGGAAAATCGGACGCATATTATTTGGTCCATGAGGTGCAAAAAGCTCCAGCCAATCTATGAGATTAAGGTTTATTTCTTCTGCGGTTATTTTTGCTTCGATAGAAAGTTGGTGTTCAAGATCGCTAGTTGTAATATGCTCTAATGTATATTTAAGAAAATCCTCTCTGAATTTTGGTATTTTATCTTTCTCGATGCAAAGACCTGCCGCATATTTATGACCACCAAATTTTAAGAGATGAGAACTACAACTTTTAATAGCATTTAAAAGATGAAAACTTGGAATACTTCTCGCGGAGCCCTTTCCAGTTCCGTCAATTGTAGAAATTAAAACAACTGGTCTAAAATATTTTTCAACAAGTCTACTTGCTACAATACCTATAACTCCAAGATGCCACTTATCGCTCACTAAAACCAAAGCTCTCTCATCTTCAGTGATGCTTCGTTCTGCAAGCTCAACTGCTTCAATAAAAATCTTCTCATCCAAACTTTTGCGTCGTTTATTTTCATTCTCTAAAATATCCGCAATCTTTGAGGCTTCCTCGAAGCTTCGACTTACTAAAAGTTTAAAAGCCAATTCAGGATTACCAACACGTCCAACAGCGTTTAATCTGGGAGCTAAAATAAATACAACATGCCAACTAGAAAGTTCGTTACCCCACAAACCTGAAATTTTCAACAATGCTTTAAGTCCCGGTTTCTTCGTTCTCTCAAGAGTTCTGAGACCAAATCTGGCTAATATTCTGTTTTCATCAGTAAGTGAAACAATATCTGCGATAGTTCCCAGACCTACTAAATCCAAATGCTCGTGAAGATTTGATTTTTCTTCATTTAACTCTTCATATAAAGCATCGGCAAGTTTATATGCAACTCCTACACCGGAAAGTTCTCTAAATGGTGTGTTTACATCCGCCATAACCTTAGGATCCACAATTGCAACTGCATCAGGTATTTCAGAACCTGGTTCGTGATGATCAGTTATAATACACTCCAAACCTCGGCTTTTGGCATATGCAATACTTTCACTACCAGTAATTCCGCAATCTACAGTTATCAAGAGTGTGGAACCTTTTTCAATTGCTTCATCAATAGCTTTCGTGGACAGACCATAGCCCTCGATAAGCCTGTCTGGAAGATACCATATTACATCAGCTCCAAATCTCGATAGAACATTGTATAATAAAGCTGTAGAGGTTATACCATCAACATCGTAGTCACCAAAAATAATAATTCTTTCCCGATCCTTCAGCGCTTTAAGGATTCTATCAATGGCTATACGCATATCAGGCAAAAGATATGGTGATGACAAATCTGAAAGGCTTGGATAAAAAAACGATTTAAGATCATCAACAGTTTTGTGCCCTCTATTAACAAGAATTTGAGAAATAACCTTAGGTACTTCCAATTTTTTAGAAAGTTGGATAGACAAAGACGGATTCATACGATCAGCCAGCACCCACTTCATTTTATCACCTCCATGCTTGGGGTGCATGGCAGAGTAAAATTACCATTGGGAAGCTATAAGCCGGGTTCTGTAACCTGAAAATCAGGACAAGGGACATTTATCTTTTACATAGATTGCTCTATGCATATTAGCGGTCCACCCGGAAGTAATAAAAGAGTCATTCTACTTCCTGCTTGACCTTGCTCCCGCACAGGGTTTGCCAAACCTTAACGTTACCGGTGAGGTAGAAGATTCTTATTTCTTCTCATTTCACCCTGACCTTTTGAGATAGAACTCTCCAGGCGGTTTAGTTTCTGTGGCACTTTCCATTCCGTGACTGGATCCTCGAATTACGAGGTGTGCTGACTCGTGGAAGCCCGGACTTTCCTCCCCGAGGAATATTTCCCCAGAGCGTCCCTTATCACCTCCCATTGGTTATTTGTTCCTCAACCATGTTTACCTGTTTTAGATTATTATAGGAATGTATATTTTAAAAGGCAAGAAGTTTCGAAATGATTTAAATATCTCAGTTAATATTATAATTAGCTTGCCATGATATAGTGCATTATTTAAAGCAATATCTATAATTAAAAATTAATATTTGTACTCAGATTTAATCTATTTAATCACATTCCTAAATTCTTAGCTTCATCCCAGAAAACATCCATTTGTTCTAATGTAGGATTTTCAATTTTTTCTTCATCAATTTTACGTTCAACGTAAGTAAACCTTTTATAAAATTTATAGTTCGTTCTCCTTAGAGCCATTTCAGAATGAAGATTGAAAAATCGGGCAAGATTTGTTAACGCAAAAAATGCATCTCCAAGTTCGTCCTCAATTCGGTCAATATTCTTGGAATCGAGTAATTTCTCTAACTCCGAAATTTCCTCCTTAACCTTGTTCCATACATCAACGATATTCCCCCAATCAAAACCAATTCGAGCTGCTTTTTCCTGCATTCGCTGTGCAACCAAAAGAGCTGGCATACTTTGCGGAATACCGGTTAATAAAGAATTATTTTCATTATAGTTATTTTTATTCCTCAACCGTTCCTCTTTTTTTATAATCTCCCAGTTTCTTAAAACCTCTTCCGAGTTTTTAACATTAGTATCGTTAAAAACGTGCGGGTGACGTCTAATAAGTTTTTCTGTTATTGTATTAAGAGTGTCAAGGAGTTTAAACCTTCCCGATTCCCTTGCAATTTCTGCATGTAAAAGCACTTGAAGCAATACATCTCCTAATTCTTCCTTCATTATTTCAAAATCATCATTGTCGACACCTTCAAGGAATTCATAAACTTCTTCGATAATATATGGTCTAAGAGATTTATGCGTTTGCTCACGATCCCATGGGCAACCATCAGGTGCTCTAAGCCTTTTTATAACCTTATACAACCGCATAAAAGCTGTGCAGATATCATCATCTTCATTGTGAAAAATTCTACTTTCGCTTTTATCATTCTCAATCATCAAACCTCCAATCAATCAAGCACTCGCAAATATTTATATGAACTAGATTCTTTCTCTGCAACAGCTATAACATTATCATTAGAATCGGTTAAGGCAAATATTTCGGAGTTACAAAACTGTGAGCCTAAGTTCTGGATAATTTGACCGTGAACGACCTGCCAGATCTCAAGATCCTTAATTCTAATCCGCGGGATATGTGGTATGAGATCAGCAAGACAAACTAAATATTTTCTGGGTGTTTCTGATTTAATAGAATCAATAATTACATCAAGATTCGTAGCTTTTTGTAATGTATGAGGTCCAACTCTAGTTCTAACTAAACCGCTAAGATGTCCGCCACAGCCTATAATAGAACCCAAATCTCGAGCAATAGCTCGCATATATGTTCCTGTACTGCATTCAACATCAAATCTAACTTTAGGCAAGTCTATCTCGACATTTGCTATAGAGAATATTTGCACATTGCTTGCCTTAATTTCAAATTCGAAACCTTTTCGGGCTAATCTGTAATATGGGATACCATTTCGTTTTTTCGCTGAATACTTAGGTGGTACTTGATCAATTTTTCCTTCAAACTTTTGCAATGCAGATAAAACCTCATTGGAATTTGCTTTTACAGATTTAACTGATATTACTTCTCCTGTCGCATCATCGGTATCAGTTGCTATTCCAAGGATTATTTCCACTCGATATGCTTTAATTCCACTATCGACAAAACGAGACAGTTTTGTTGCCTTTCCAATTAATACGGGTAGAATTCCTTCAGCAAGTGGGTCAAGCGTTCCAATATGCCCAACTCGTTTGATATTAATTGCTTTGCTAATGATATTGTCGACTTTACGGGAAGTTAAACTCTTTGGCTTATTGACAAAAAAACCACCGTTAATCTCCGTATCTTTCTCCATTATCATTTGATCCTTATCAGTTTTCCATTAATAAACTGCAAGATTATAGATTTCGTATTAGCACCGTTCTCATTAAAGCAAACGGGACCTGAGGGACCACGATAATCATAAATACCAGAAAGGTAATCTTTCATAAGTTCTTGCGTCACAGCATTATTTTTTATCCCATTAATAACAAGCATTGCTGCATCATAGCCAAGAGCTGCAACTCGTGAAGGTTTTTGGCGATATTTACTAAAATAATCCTTTTCAAATTTTTTCCACATCGAGTTTTCTCTATCTATGTAAAAATCGTCTGGAATAACAATTGTGCTATCTAAATATTTTCTAATTTTTTTGTTATTTTTTAAGCTATTAATAACCCAGCCATTGGTTCCTAATATCTTGGTTTTTAAATATACAAACGGGATCTGCGGCAGAATTGTTTCAATTTCCTCCGAATATGCTGGTAAAAAGAAACCATCTATATGAACAGTCCAATCCTTTCTCTCTTTCAACACACAGTCAGGAGGATCGGCATTTGGCTTACATTTATAGAACCTATCGTCACGACTAGATTTTCTTCCGATTTGTGTGTCGTATTTTCTTAATACAGGCTCTTTCATATCGCGCAAAATTTGTGAGAAATCCATTGTATTTTGATCATAAAATTCATATGCAAGAATAATTCCACCTTTTTGTTTAACAGATTTTTCGAAAGCAATAGCACATTGACGACCTAATTTATCGTCTGGTGCAAGAATCGAAAAAGTATCCATTCCTTCTCTCTCAATTGCACCCAATAATGCAGAACTATTCTCAGGACTCACCATTAATTGGAAAACATAAGGAGAAAGCTCAGCGATACCATTCTGCGAAGCTGTCGGAGTAATTAAAGGAACTTTAAATGTACCTGAGATTGCACCAGTTGCAGCTGTTTCGTTGCTTCTGATAGGTCCGATTATACATAAAGGTGTCGTTGAGCGTAATAAATCATTCATAGCGATAGCGGCTGACAAAGCATCTCCTCCAGTATCTATCACTTTAAGTTTGATAGATGATCCTGAATATTCACTGAATGCCAGTGATACACCATTAAGAATTTCGCTTCCGTATTTCTTGAATTCACCGAATTTAGGAACAAGTATTGCAACGACTAGATTACTCTTAAGATAATTTTCTATCTTATCGAGTTCTAATCTAAGCTTTCTTTTATCTTCGTTACTGTAACCTCTTTGCAATAATTTTTTCCCTTCACGAAGAGCAACAGCATAATCTTCATCGAATTGAAGCCGCTCTAGCCATGCAACAGCCACTATTCCCTCAACCGAGTGTTGTACCAAATCCAACAACGAAGGGAAAAGATTTGTTGGTAAATATCCATTCAAAAGATCGGAAAGAGCTCTCTTGGCAATATGTTTCTCCCTACTGTTTTGAGAAAGCACTGCAAATGAATACGCCTGTGCACTTTGAAAGTAATTACCGGAATAATATTTACAATTTCCCAAATAAATTGAAGCTCGATAGATAAGTGGATGATCTGAAAAAATCTTTATGAAATCAGCTAAATCAGATGCAGACCTCTCATATTCTCGGAGCTTATATTCTGAAATTGCCTTCATATATATAGCTTTTGCTCTAAGATCGCGGTCTCCAGATTTATTGAATACTTGAGAAAAGTGAGCAAGAGCATCTCTATATTGAGCGTTCTGGTAATACTTCTCTCCTTGCTTATAATTTTGTTCATGAACTTTGTGCTGTGCAAATATTAGGCTCATTAATAGCAGTATTATCATGTATACTTTATTCATATTATGCTACAAACTCCTAAACTATTCTTCTGAAATAAATGTTTTTGCGTAATCTGCATATTTCGCTGCATGCTTAAAAATTTTTTTAATAACTTCCTCACCCAGTTTTTTCTTGGGTACTGCCGGAATCCCAGCAACTAAAGTTTTAGGTGGAACTTTCTCACCCTCTCTAACAACCGCACCAGCTGCAACAATCGACCCCGAACAAATTTTTGCTCCGTCTAGAATTATTGCTCCCATACCAATAAGTACTGCATTCTCTATTGTACAACCGTGTATGATTGCACCGTGTCCTATTGTTACATCATCTCCGATATCAACTGGCAAATGACTATCCACGTGTACAACAGTATTATCTTGAATGCTGGTTCTTTCGCCTATTTTAATGTAATTTATATCCCCTCTAAGAACCACACCAAACCATATACTTGAGTCCTTCCCAACAGTCACATCACCAATAAGCACAGCTGATTCTGCAATAAATGCATCACTGTGTATGCTGGGGATTATGCCATGATGTTTCCTGATCATTATCCCACCTATATGCTAAAAGGCAAGAAGTTCCTCCGGTTCAACCTTTGATAGAATTTTCTTCAATTCCACTTCCATGGATGAAACAGGATTTTCCAAATTATAGAATGTCATTTCTTCAGAAAGCAAAATTTCAGCATTAGTGCGTAATGCTAAAGCAATAGAATCACTAGGACGAGCATCTATAACATAGTTTTCAGAGTCATGTCCTTGAATATGAATTAGAGCAAAATAAGTGTCGACTCGCAGTCCTGAAATTATTATTCTAGTAACCTTTCCTCCCATTGCAGCTATAACATTAGACAATAAATCATGTGCCAAAGGTCGTGGCATTTTAATATCCATCATCCCTAATGCAATGGCATAAGCTTCAGGATGTCCGATCCAAACAGGAAGAACCAACCCGTTATCTAATCGTCGGATAACCATTGCGAAAGTGCCGCTTTTATGGTCTAATGCTAAATACGCTAATTCACCTTTTATCATTCAATATCACCTACAATATCACTCCATACATAAAATATCTTCCTAAAAACGCTGCAGCGATAACAACTAACCATTCTACAATAGGAACCGGAACATTTTCTTCATTAAGTAAAAGCAATACTCTTATAATTATTGCAATCAAAATACCTATTATGCAAAGTACAACGTTTTTAACCGAAAATCCCATGAAAAGAAGCGCACGTTCCAAAAGAGCCCATTTTGCCCAAGGCTCGTGAAAAATTCCTATTGAACTTGCTTCATCTCTAATCTTTCGAATAATAAATAAAATATGCGGATTTACCCAAAGAGAAATTATCGCAAGGCTAAAAATAATAAATGGCAATAAGTTTCCATAACTGTATCCCACTGTAAACCAATATGAAAGCCCAAAAATAGCCACAATTGTTATTATATGATATATAAAATTGCTTAGAATTTCATTTCGAATATTCCTGAAGTGCCGAGAAATAAAAAAGAAGTCAACTAAAATGTGTATAGCAGTATTAATACCGATCATTCCTAATAGTTCTATTCTATAAATAACCGCTGAACCAATTGCAAAAGTACTTGTAAGGAAAATAAATAGCCCGTGGACTAAAATCCTTCTTATTGAAGGCAACTGCTCGATCTTCTCAAAATGTCTAAGTGGAAAATCGGAAAATAAATGCGCTGCAAGCAATCTAAAGAACACTGTCCACATAAAATCAATCCTTTTCATTTTGAAATTAGATTTTACACAGAGTAATTATATATACTCTTCATGAAAAACAAAAAGGGTTAGTTACCCAACCCTTAGAATAAATTTTGAGAAACTCACTTTGTGAATAACTTTTTGCTATTTTTCACGTTTAAGAACCCAAACTCTGATCTTGGACTCAATATCTGGATGAAGTTGCACTCTAACATTATACACGCCAAGACTGTCTATAGGATCACTAATTATAATTTGCTTTTTGGAAATAGAGTATCCTTGCTTTTCTAACGCTTCCGCAATCTGTGCCGGGGATACTGTTCCAAAAAGCCTATCTTCTTCATCAACCTCCACAACCAGATCCACAGAAATTCTTGCTATTTTTTCTGAGATATAACGCAGCTTTTCCTTGTGTTTCTCCTCCAAGGTAAGCTGACGTTGTTTAATCATTTCTACTTGACGAAGATTTCCCGGTGTGGCAATAATAGCATATTTCCGAGGTATAAGAAAATTTCGCGCAAATCCATCCTTTACATTTACTACATCACCGGGATTGCCCAACTGAGGATGATGCTGAGTCATTATTACTTTCATCGATAACCTACCTATATATGTATGCTGTGTATGGGACTAATGCTAAAAATCTTGCTCTTTTTATTTCTCGAGCCAACTGTCTCTGATGTCGTGCACAAACACCTGAATTTCTTCGAGCAACAATTTTTCCACGTTCATTTATATATCTTCGAAGCAATTTAAAGTTCTTGTAATTGATTTGTAAAGTATTATCTTTACAAAATTGGCACGGCTTTGGTCGTCTGTGTTCTCTCTTTTTCTTTTTCTTAATCATATAAGTGCTCCCTAAAATATCTTATTTACAACTTTATTCTATTTGTTCATCTACAATTGATACTGAATTCTCAGTTGTTTTCTCCTCAACTTTTTCATGATCTCTTTTAGATTCCTCAATCTCTGAAACATCTTTCTTAATCTGTTCCTTAATTTGCGTCTGTTTATTAAGGTAATCTATAGACGAAGGCTTGGTTTTAACAAGAAGATGTCTTAAAACTTTTTCATCCATTTTTAATGCAGGTGATATTAATCCTGGAGCTTCAACACCCGCCCTAAAAAGATAGTAAACGTAATATCCTGACTTACGCTTTTTTATCGGATAAACAAAATCTCTCTGACCCCATTCAGAACGTCCAATAAATTCCTTACAACGCTTTTCAATTAACGACTGAACTATATCAAATTCTCTTTGAATATCGGATTCTTCACCTTGACTATCAAAAATTACAGTTAATTCGTAAAGTTGACTCTCTGCCATATACACCTCGATTCTAATAATTTATATTAGCTTTTCTGCCAAATAACCAAGATATTATTGAAAAAAGTATATGCAAGCAATATTTCAATGATAAATGAGTAAAATCGGTGCGATAACTAAAGAAACTACAGCCATAAGTTTTATAAGGATATTTATCGATGGTCCAGCAGCATCCTTTAAAGGATCTCCTACAGTATCCCCTTCTACTGCTGCTTTTCTTGCTTCTTCCGCTTTTTTTCCAGTCAAAGCTAACTGACCACGCTCAATATATTTCTTTGCATTGTCCCACGCACCTCCACCATTGACCATAAACAGTGCAAGCATAACACCGGTAATAGTTGATCCTGCTAAAAGGCCACCAAGTGCCTCCTTTCCAAGAATGAACCCCACAGCAATAGGAGTTATTACAGCGACAATCCCAGGAATAATCATCTCCTTAAGAGCAGCTCTTGTCGCAATATCAACACAGCTTTCTACATCTGGTTCAGCCTTACCCTCAAGTAATCCTATTATTTCTCTGAATTGACGCCTAATTTCTTCCACCATTTTTTCAGCTGCTCGACCAACAGCTTTTATTGTCATAGAGGAAACCAAATAAGGCACTAAACCTCCTAATAACATGCCAATAACAACAATAGGTCGTCCAAGATTAATCGACTTGAGTCCTGCTGCTTGTGAGTATGCTGAAAAAAGAGCAAAAGCTGTTAATGCTGCGGAACCTATTGCAAACCCCTTACCGATGGCAGCAGTCGTATTTCCAACTTCATCGAGTGTATCTGTGATTTCTCGAACTTTTGGTTCTAGGCCTGCCATCTGGGCAATACCACCTGCGTTATCTGCAATTGGCCCATATGCATCTACGCTCATTGTAATTCCCACAGTAGCCAACATACCCACAGCAGCAATACCAATACCATAAACACCCACAAGCAAATTTGAAAAATATATTCCTCCTGCAATAACTAATACAGGTGCTACAACGCTTTCCATACCCACCGCAAGACCACTAATAATGTTTGTTGCTGTTCCGGTTTTTGAAGCTTCGGCGATAAATCTAACAGGACGTCCAGATGTGTAATACTCCGCCATCATTGCAATCGCGATACCAATTAAGTTACCGATAATCATAGCATAAAATATTTGAATAGGTAAACCGAGAGTTCTAATAGCAAAAAATGATCCAACAAATAGAAGTATACTGGCTAAATAAGTGGAAAAGTTAAGAGCACTACTTGGATTTTTAAGTCTTTCGAAAATTTTCATCGATATAATTCCAATACAAGAAGCTATAAGTCCAATTGCCGCAATAACAAGCGGTAAAGCCATGTATTGACCAACAAGATTACTTTTATATATCATCGATGTAGTGGCTGCGATTGAAATAGTAGCAACCATTGCTCCCACATAACTCTCAAAAATATCCGCACCCATTCCAGCTATATCACCTACGTTATCTCCCACATTGTCAGCGATAACTCCTGGATTTCTAGGATCATCCTCTGGAATGCCCTCTTCTACTTTACCAACAAGATCGGAACCAACATCGGCACTCTTAGTAAAAATTCCACCCCCCAGCCTTGCAAAAAGTGCAATTGAACTTGCTCCCATAGCAAAACCAGAAAGAATTCGTGCTGATAATACAGTCTTAACGAAATAGACGAAAAATATACCAAGACCTAAAAGTCCCACTGCGGCAACCACCAATCCCATCACTGACCCACCGAAAAAAGCAATTCTAAGAGCCCTAGCCTGACCACCGATTTTAGCTGCCCATGTTGTCCTCGAGTTGGCACTTGTTGCAGCAATCATTCCAAAAAAACCAGCGAATACAGAGCATGTTGCACCAGTCAGAAATGCAATGGTCGTTTCCCATTTGAATTGATCCATAAGAAAGAAAAGAACAATCGCAACAACAACTACAAAAATGAATATGACAAAATACTGTCTTCGAAGGTAAGTCATAGCTCCTTTGCGAATTAAGTTCTTAATTCTCTGTAATTTTTCATCACCGGGAGAGCTACGCATAACATACATGAAAATAGCCAGAGCAACCGATATTCCCAATCCACCGATCACAATAACCCAAAAATATTGCCCAAAAAGCATGAGAACCTCCGAGTTTAAGTACTGTTATCGGTTGAAACATTAATTCTTTTATTAAACAATTCCATTGCTCTATCTAATCCTCTTGTAATACAAACGAAAACAGCTTCTAAAGCCGTATCTAATATTTCTGAAAGCATTTTTTCCTCGTTATCCTCAAAATCACCAAGAACAAATTTCACAGCATCTTGATTTGTTGAAATAGGTCCTATTCCAATACGCATTCTTGGAATAGATTCAGTTCCCAAATAGTATATAATCGATTCGAGACCATTATGTCCACCATGAGACCCAATGTATTTAATTCTTATAGAACCGAAAGGCAATACAAAATCGTCAAAAATAACTAATAATTCTTCGGGAAGTATATTTAATGTATCGATTGCATCTAAAGTGCCTATACCACTATTATTCATATGCGTAGAGGATCGTAAAATAAAAACTTCATGACCACTTATTTTCACAGGTACAAAATAGTAATTGCCTTTCCCTGCTTTGAGTTTTCCGCCATACTTTTTCAATAACCCATCCGCAACTCTATATCCTAAATTATGACGATTTTTCTGATATTGACTGCCAGGATTACCTAATCCCAATATTGCTTTAATTTTTGACATTTTTCAAATTTTTTTTTAAATACAGTATTAATTTGATCTTATCCTTTAAAAAAAAGAACTAACTCTCAGTTGCAAGTCAATTATATCCCAACAATGTTAAAAATTCCTCATTAGATAGTGGAGATCGGAATGTTCTCTTGAACCGACCCAATTACTGTCAACTTGGTTTTCTGAATATTTGCATCCAGTTGCAATTAAATTATCTTTAATACCTGCAAAAGAAGCGACTGTTCTCTCTTTCACAATTCCTGCAGATAACAATATTTACAGTGCTCGACCGATGGTAGCCGCAGGCTTGTCATCAATGAAAAAATCTCTTACTGCCAAATAACTGGATTCATTAGTCTAAGATTTTCAGTTGCGAGACTACCAGTGAGGAGCTGAGCATCATATTTCTCTGGTTTCAGAACATCGAATTAAACATCCGATTTTACTTCAGTTCCATAAATACCTTTAAATCAACCACAACATCATGACCAGCATCTTTTAACCTGTAAAACTAATAAAAAAACTCAATATCCTTAAATATCAGTCCTGTGATTATTAGAACACTTGCCATAATTTGTCCTACTCAATAAATTAGTTAATAGAATTTAATAAATTTCTGATTAATATAAAACGAATTTTCCGAAGGAGTTCTTATGGAAAGGTCTATAAATTCTATACTCCAAAAAATAAACGAATATGTTTGGCAAATCCCAGCATCTGCTCAAAACGATATGCGAGTTCCCGGCAGGATATATACTACACAAAAACTTCTCAATCACATTATTAGAGATAATGCATTCGAACAGGTAATAAATGTGGCTACACTCCCCGGTATTGTAAAATATTCTATGGCAATGCCGGACATACATTGGGGTTATGGATTTCCTATTGGCGGTGTTGCAGCTATGGATCCAAAAAGTGGCGTGGTTTCCCCAGGTGGAGTTGGATACGATATCAATTGTGGTGTCAGACTTTTGCGTACAGACCTTTATCCTCAAGATGTTAAACCTCGAATAGAAAAACTTATCGATACAATATTTATCGAAGTTCCCTGCGGTGTAGGTTCTACAGGAAGGATTATACTCTCTAATAAGGAAATGGATGATGTCCTAGTTCGTGGTTCACATTGGGCGATCAGCAAGGGTTATGGTTGGACAGAAGATCTCGAAAGAACCGAAGAATACGGGCAAATGAAAATAGCAAATCCCGCAGAAGTTTCACCCAGAGCTAAGAAAAGAGGACATAATCAACTCGGTACGTTGGGCAGCGGGAATCATTTTCTCGAGGTGCAAGTTATAGATGAAATTTTCGATCACAAACTTGCGGAAAAATGGGAATTACGAGAGAATCAAATTGCGGTTATGATTCATTGTGGTTCAAGAGGTTTGGGACATCAAATTTGTGATGAGTTTGGGCACAGACTTATTCCAATGCTCAGCAAATTTGGATTGGATCTTCCTGACAAACAGCTTGCATGTGCACCTCTGGATTCAGATATAGCAAAAAGTTATTTAGGAGCAATGGCTTCTGCAGCAAATTATGCATGGGCAAATCGTCAGATTATAATGCATTGGGTTCGTGGTTCATTCGAAGAAGTATTTGGGCGTTCTGCGAGTGAACTAGGTATGAGATTGATATACGACGTAGCCCATAATATAGCTAAATTTGAAGAGCATACTGTTGACGATAAGAAACGACAATTGCTTGTGCATAGAAAAGGTGCAACACGGTCGTTTGCTCCAGGAAGACCTGAACTTTCAAGTTTCTGTAAAGATACAGGTCAACCTGTAATAATACCGGGAGATATGGGTCGTTCAAGTTATTTGTTGGTTGGAACGCAAAAAGCAATGGATGAAACATTTGGCACAACATGCCACGGTGCTGGAAGGTTTATGTCGAGACGTGCCGCAGTGAGAAAACATCGTAATAGAAAGATTAATCAAGAATTGGCTCAAAAAGGAATTTATATTCGATGGGTTGGTCGTGATACACTACTTGAAGAAGCACCAGAAGCCTATAAAGATGTTTCAGATGTTGTGGATGCAGTTGTAGGTGCAGGAATTTCTCGAAAAGTTGCAAGATTACGCCCTATAGGAGTTATAAAAGGCTGATAAATCTTGCAGAATATCAGCTAATCAAGCACTTGTATCAAATTGATATTTCACAATGTTATTAATGTAAATTTATTTTTCCCAATTTAAAGACTAATTGTGAACGGAAAAATCACAAAATTCGATTATCAACCCACACACCGAATTTTGGTTGGTGCATACCTTTTCGATACCAAGAATAGAATGCTTCTCCTTTTACGAAACGAATCTCCGAAAGTTTATGCTCCTCCCGGAGGTCGTCTTCATATGAATGAGAATCCATTTAAGGGAATTATACGAGAGGTGTCAGAAGAAACTGGTCTTACGATTAAATTATTGGATATGACGTTTGTATGGTTCGGGAGAATAGAACCAGATTCACCATATATATTAAGTATTGATTTCCTTGCGATTGCGAAAACTACAGATGTAAAATTATCAGCAGAACACTGTGATTACCTCTGGGTTGAAGAAGATGATATTAGAAAAGGCAATATAACCACACAGAGTAACGGTTATGGTTATGATCCTGAAGTTATTCTTAGAGCTTTTACGCGATTCAAAGAATTGCAATCGTACGTTATCTGAAATTATTATGGAATATGAGGATTAACCATTATCGCTCTAATTCTGGGAATCTATCAAGAAGGACGATCTCTATCTGTGCCCAAACTTTCTCTATAGTTTCAGATCCATCAATTTCTACGATTCTGTTCGGTTCACTCTCTGCAAGCCATTTATATCCTTCTCTAATTTTTTTGAAGAAACCAATGGATTCTGATTCAAGACGATCGAGAGATTTTCCATTTTTTAAAATACGTTCGCAAGCTATTTCAGGGGTTACATCGATGAAAAAAGTAACATTAGGTTTAATTCCCTTAGTAACAAAAAGAGAGAATTCGCGAACTTTTTCAGGTTCTAATCCTCTTGCAAAACCCTGATATGCAATCGACGAATCGTAAAATCTATCGGAAACAACCCATTTACCACACGAAAGCGCTGGAGAAATTATCTCCTGCATATGTTGAGCTCTAGAAGCCAAGTATAACATAAGCTCAGCCATAGACGATATTGAATGATTGCTATTTTCAAGTAAAATCGATCGGATTCGCTCAGCGAGCTTCGTTCCTCCTGGTTCCCGCGTTAATACTACATCCACACGTTTTGAATGCAAGAAATCCGCAGTCTTCACCGATTGTGTGCTTTTACCACAACCATCGATACCTTCAAATGTAATCAGCCTGCCTTTTCTCATCCTCTAAGCCTTAATCAGCAGCGTGTGAAGGTTAGATTCTGCTGCGCCAACTTCTTCCCGAGGTAATAACACAAAAATCGATCTATTTGTTGTCCCAAAATATCGAAAATGTATTCCCTTATCACGTAATCTATTAATAATCATCTCAATATTTTCAGTTCTTCCAGCAATAGCAAATCCGTTTGCTGCCACAATTCCCAATTCTTCAACAGTGATTTCAGCATTAGGAAACTTTTCCTTTATTGTTTTTATGTCATCTTTCAAATCAGGCAATAACCAAAAAGTAAATTTTACTTCATCATTTTCTATGTTAACAGAAGGATTGCGCAAATCTGTCCGAAGAACATCGAGTTCTTTAAGGATATAATGAAATACATCCTCTTTCATTCGAATAGTAATCCAGAGTACTCGTTCCTTTGAGGAAACCGAAACGAACTTGCTCCCTTCGAAAGTTTTTGAATTAACCATTGTTTCTTTCCCTTTCCCGATACTTGAGGTCAAAAGCATAGGGACACCGTGCCTTCGAGCTACTTCAACCGCTCTCGAATGCACAACCATAGCCCCAAAATATGTCATATCGAAAAGTACCTCATAATTTATTTCATCTAAATGTTTAGCATTGTCATATTTTTTCGGATCGATTGTAAATACTCCCTCAACATTCTTATATATTTCACACCTTTCTGCTCCAAGTGCGCACGCTAATGCCACAGCCGTGGTATCCGAACCACCGCGACCTAAAGTTGTTATTTCTCTATTACCAGAAACACCTTGAAACCCGGCAACAATTACAATCCTATTCTTCTGCAACTCCTCGATTATCCTATTTGCTCTAATCTCAACAATTCTCGCTCGAGTGTGATTATAGTCGGTAATTATGCCACTTTGAGAACCTGTAAAAGAAATAGCACATGCTCCGTTCTCCCATATTGCCATGGACAGTAAAGCCATAGAGATTCTCTCACCCGCAGTAAGAAGCATATCCAATTCTCGTTCTCTTGGCTTTGATGCAACCTTATATGCAGATTTCAATAATTTATCTGTGCTGTCAGCCATTGCTGAGACAACAACGACTAATCCTTCACCAGACTTGTGTCTTTTAACGATCGACTTAGCAACTTTTTTAATATCAGGAATAGTCCCAATACTCTTGCCACCATATTTCTGAACAATAATTCTCATAGAAAATTAACTGGGAGATATTGAATATGCATAGATTATTAATAAAATTGCCAAAAGAAATGGTAAAGCTCCTATCCCCACCTCAATGAAACCTATCAAACCTAATTTCTTTTGATCTGAATACCTAAAATTTGCAATTAAACTTGCAACAGCAAAAGGAAAAGCAGAGAAATAAAATGTCATAGACAGACCCAACATGAATCCCGAGTCTTTTTGAAAATATATTGATATAGTTTGTAAAATCAAACCAAAAATGACTAATATAAAAGATAGATGTGCTAATTCTGTAGTTTTTTTAAACATTGTGGTTCTCCAAATATCAAAATAAGACTTGAGAAAATATTTCGAAATAAAAAATTAAAAATAAGATTTTAATTTGACATGTATATATTAAATTATATTTTCAATATATGGACAAAAGACTTACGATATTACTTTTAGTGATTATTCTAACATGCTCAGAAGCAATGGGATTGCGTGTTGGTTTTGGTCAATTCGCTTCACAAGCAAAAGATATCGATGGCAGCACAGGCAATTCTGGACTAATTGGACTCACTTTTAATCCCTCAAAACCGCTACTTTTAGACTTAAGCGTACGATTCAATAGCACAAGGGAAACTCATGTAGACTTTAGCATTATTAATCCATCTGTTGAAATATTACACGTATGGAGAAAAATTGGATATATAAGCATAATAGTTGCTCCTGGACTAAAATTTACATTGGCGGATATAAGTGGTTTTGAAATAGATTTAATAGCTGGTGGTGGTGTGTCATTCTCAACTGTATTCACTAAAATTGAACAAAATTTTAGCTCCTCGATCCCCTCTTACCATCTTGATGAAAATTATGAATACTGGCAAAAAATCTGGATGATAGGGGCAACTCTTAAGGCAAAAATTTATTTTATTGGGATTTTTAGCGAGGTTGCTTATTATGACGGTTCTCCATTAAAATACGATCCCATAGATATCGAGGGCGTAACAATTTTGAATGGTGGTGAAACAGAGCCACGTGGTTTTGCAATATATGTCGGCCTTTCTTGGAATTAATTATCTTATTGCATAAATTCCTTATACTAAATAAAGTAAGAAATTCAGATTATCTTTCTAATTCAGAACCGGCATTGGGTTCAAATGTGCTAAGAAATTCTTCCATAAAAGTTTCAAAATTTCCATCGATAATAGTCTGCCGTATTTTGCGCATAAATTCCGAGAAAAAGTATAGTGAATGATGTGTAGCAAGATAAGGTCCTAACAATTCCCCAGCAGTAAATAAATGTCTTAGATATGCTTTAGAATAGCTACGGCAAGTATAACACCCACAATTTGAATCGATGGGATTTGGATCCTCAGCGTTGTATGAAGCCTTAAGAGAATGTTTTCCTTTCCACGTATAGACCGAGCTATTTCTCGCATTTCGTGTTGGAATCACGCAATCGAACATATCTATTCCCATTGAAACTGATTTAATAATATCCTCTGGTTTCCCCACGCCCATTAAATAACGTGGTTTTTCTACAGGCAATAGCGGTTCAACAACAGAAATAGCGTCAAACATCTCATGCTTTGGTTCTCCAACGGAAAGCCCACCAATTGCATAACCAGGAAAATTTAACGATAAAACCTGCTCTGTGGAAATCTTTCGTAATTCAGAATAGACCCCTCCTTGAATTATCCCAAAGAGAGCTGGAATAGTGTTAGAATCACTGTCTGATTCAACAAGCTTAATCCACTTATCTCTCCCTCTTTGAGCCCAATTAGATGTTCTTTCAACAGCATTCGCAACCTTATCCTTAGTCGATGGATAATCGGTGCATTCATCAAAAGACATCATAATATCAGGATGTAATGCATATTGAATTTCAATAGCCTTCTCTGGAGTGAAAAAATGATAACTTCCATCAATGTGTGACTGAAAAATAACGCCTTCATCAGTTATCTTTCTTAGATCGGTAAGCGAAAAAACCTGAAAACCTCCGCTATCGGTAAGGATTGCTTTAGGCCAACTTATAAAACTATGTAATCCACCCATTCGTTTTATAATTTCATGTCCCGGTCGAAGATATAAATGGTAAGAATTTCCTAGAACAACTCTGAAATCGAAATCCAGCAGATCACGCCAGGGCATTGTCTTAACTGAACCTTGAGTTCCCACAGGCATAAAAACCGGCGTTGGTATATCTCCGTGAGGAGTGTGAAGTATCCCCGCTCTTGCGTTGGTTTTGTTGTCACGAGCAAGTAATTCGAATTGAATCATTATAATGACCTATATTGCGGGATTAGAGCATAATTAAACATTAGTTTTTACACCAGCTGCATCAAGAAGAAGCTTCTCAAACTTTGTTGTAGAAACATTCCATGAATAATATTTTTCAATAACTTTCTTCCCTTTCTTTGCTAACTTATCTCTCATTTCATTGCTATCGAGTAATTGCTGAAATTTTTGGACAAAATCGTTATAATCATTATGTTTAAATGCAAGAGCAGCTTCATGGACAGCAGCAATATTTTCTGGAATATCACTAACTAAAAGTGCAGATCCACTCCCCATAGCCTGTAAAAGCGAAAGAGATGTTCCCTCAATAAGAGATGCATTAATAAAAATAGCAGACTTAAAATAAAGCTCATCTACTGCAGAACCGTAAATAGAACCCGTCAGAATTACTCTTGGATCGTCGCCTGCTGCCAATTTGATCCTCTCCTCAAATTCCGGATTGTACTTGTTCCCACCAACCATAACAAGTTTCATATCAGTTTTAGTTTCTCTGAAAGCTTTCACAATTAGGTCCTGGCGTTTCTCTTGAGTGAATCTGCCTATCGATGTAACATATTTTTTCGGTTGTAATCCATATTTTTCAAGCACCCCGGTTGATCTAACATATTCAATAACCTGCGAGCCAGAAGGTATATAATGAACCTTTTTCCCATATTTTATATAATAATGTTCCTGTGCAGGAATAGCATCCACAACAATATGTTTAGCTGCAGAAGCAGCCAGAGACTCACATCTCATAAGAAAAGTTCGACCTATTATACCATATTTCTGTCGCTTCCAATCCAGACCATCAACGAAAAGCACCGATTTCTTTTCAAACATCCTTAAAAATTTCACTTGGAGAGCATTACCAACATTAAATGCGAAAATTGCATCGAATTTTCTCAGAGCACAATCCAATGCAGCAAATGTAGTATGAGAGGGTGTTGATAGATTAACAAGTTCTATGGATGGCAAATATCGAAGCTTAATTCCATTGTAATTGTCAGGTTTTGAACCCTTAAAACCACGGCAATAAGCAGTTACAGAATGACCACGTTCAACCAGTCTTACAGCTACATTTTCAGATGTAACCTCAAATCCACCGTAATTTGCTGGAAATCCTCTAATTCCAATAATAGCAATATTTAATTTCTTATTCATGATATTGTTTTAGGTTCCTGCTAATCTTTTAACATATTCGCCTAATGCATCTCTCCAATTACGCAATTTAATTCCATATTCATCTATTGTTAAAGATACAATAGCTTCCATTTTGGGACGCAAGGCTTTGGTTGGGAATTTATCAGAGGAAACAGGCTTTATAACTGTATTAGAATGCAGAAAATCTCTAATAGAAACAGCCATATCATATCTTGAAGCTGGTTCACCCGAGTTAGCCACATGAAAAAGACCGTATAAGTCTTTACCGATCATTGTATTAATTAAATGACCCATATCCACCGAATAATTCGGTGAACCTTGGAAGTCATTCACGCAAAAAACCTCGGGTCCCTTTTTTATTTTCTGAAGGATTTTACCTACAAATTTCTTATCTCTTTCTCCTCCACCGAAAAGCCAGCCAACTCTGAGAATAAGCCATTTCTCCTCTTCTATTAAACTTGATAAGGCAATTTCTCCAAGATATTTGCTCAAACCATAAACATTAATTGGTGCTGGGAGATCGATTTCAGTGTATGGAGCTTCCTTATTTCCGGAGAAAACACCACTTGTCGAAATATAAATAAGTCTGCATCCTATTTTTGCACAAGCTTTAGCGATGTTTTTCGAACCCAATGTATTAACTCTAATGACTTCAGCAATATTATCCTCGCACCAATCCAGATCTGTTAAAGCTGCCATATGAACCACCCAATCGAAATTATAACTTTCTACAACATTATAGACAGCTTGTGGATCGGTGACGTCTAACTCTTCTTTATCAGTTACAACAACCTCATGATTGTTTTTCAGAATGGGGATAACATCCATCCCCAACATTCCAAGACCGCCAGTTATTAGTATTTTACATTTCAATGTCTTTCCTTACCGTTAATTCTCTTTTATGTCTCCAACCATTTAGAAAGAGATGCCATAACCGACTTTTCAGTTAGATCGTATTTTACAGGTGTAATAGAAACATATCCTTCCTTCACTGCAGCAATGTCGGTATCAATTCCAGAATCCATATTAACCAGTATCCCGCTAATCCAAAAATATGCACTGCCTTGCGGATCAATTCGTTTCTCGAAAAAGTCATCAAAATATGAATCAGCCTGACGCGTTATTTTATATCCTTTGAGTTCATCTAAAGGTTTCAAAGGAACATTAACATTTAGGAAAACCCCAGTTGGTAAACCATTTTCTAACACTTTTTTCCCAATTATGAATGCAGTCTCTGCAGATGGTGCAAAATCCACATCTTTATATGTTGACCCAAGAGAAACAGCAATCGATGGTATTTTAAGCATTGTACCCTCAGTTGCCGCCGAAACAGTACCCGAGTATATCAGTGATACTCCAAGATTGTAACCATGATTTATTCCTGAAATCAATAAGTCTGGTTTTCCCTTAAGAATGACCTTAAGAGCAAGTTTTACGCAGTCTGCAGGAGTTCCATTTATACAATATTTCTTAATGTTTTTATCGTTGCCTAAATAATTAATTCTTAAGGGTGTAGACAGGGTAATAGCATGTCCCACAGAACTTTGTTCCCTGTCCGGTGCAACGATAATCGTTTCATAATCCCTACTGATTCTTTTAGCAAGTACATTTATTCCAACAGCGTTAACACCATCATCGTTAACAATAAGAATAGCCAATGTTTTCCTCCATAATCAAAACATTAATTTGCAAATAAAAATCCAATTGAGAAATATACACAATTTGTAAACATAATAATATCCTGAAATAAAATTCTCGGGCAATTTTTGAAGAACAATTCACTAAAATATATAAGATTAACAAATGAAGAATTCAAATCATATTTTTTTATTGGTAACAAATTTACTTCATAAATTCTAATAAGTCATCAGCTGATGGGCTCTCATCTTCGTCGCTTTTAATGGTTTTTGATTCTGGATTACTATCCAAAGAACCTGCAAGAGTTTCTTCTTGTGTTTCGATTATTTCCTGCTCTATTCCTGGTTTTTCGACTTCTGAAACTAATATTTTATACCGTTTATATGCAAGTTTTGCTTTCTCATTTTCACCCAACTTTATTAAGCAATGTCCCATATACAAATGAATTTCAGGAATACGAGGTTCTTGTTTGTATGCTGAATTAAGAAGCCAATATGCTTTTCGAGGTTTTTCTTCATGGTAATATGCAATAGCTAGATTCACAATTGACACTGTATTATCCATAATACTTGCCGTATAAGGTTCCATTAATTCAATTGTCTCTGTAAATTTTTTCTGGTAATTTAAAATATAAGCCAAATTATTCAAAGCTCTGATAAGTCCTAAGTCGTTGTCAAGTGCAATTTTGAATTCATCCTTAGCTTTTTCAAAATTCCCGCGTCTCATAGCAGTAAGTCCAAGCCTCATATGTCCGGCAGGAGAATCCTGATCGATCTCAATGATTAGCTTGGCAATTTGTTCTGCAGCTGGAATACGGTTTGCGGCTAACAAAATATCAAAACCTTTCGATAATTTCACCAAAATTGGTTCCTCGGCAAGCAATACAGAAGAGATATCATCTTGTTCCGGTAATCCTTCAATTATCGATAGTGCAAATTGAATTCTTTGCTGATCTTCCTCAGCAGTAGAATCCATCTTTGGATGTTTTTTCATATTCCAAAGAATGAATGTAATAACAACAAGTCCGACCACAATAAGTATAGCTCCAATATACGGGAGCATGATTCTTTCTCCTTTAAAAAGTTAGCTTAATTGGTCCGTGCACCTTTTCCTCGACTCCCTTTTCCATGGTGTTCGAGCTTAAGCAACTCCGAACAAGCTACCCTACGGCACAGGAACTACTTACCCTACCGTTGCTCCCTCCCAGGCCTGGCGGGATTCAGATAGTGTTACTTGCGCAGGACCTGGACATTAACATTACCACCACCCAAACTCTCCACAGAGAGGTAAACCTCAGAGATGGAATTCAGCCCCGCATATGCCGGGTTTCGGGTACAGGAGACCGGCAACCCCCCGCTTAGCACGGACCTATAATTTCCACTAAACTTAATAACTATTTCAACTCATAAAGTCAAGAATCTATTTTTATATTTAATACAATTACATGTTAGTAAATTACTTGCAATACTTTTTTTATATTTTATTTTTCTTTGTTCAACAGAAATCTAACTAATCAGTGAGAGGATAATATGCCTCCGGAATTCACATTACATTTTGAAAGACCCATTGTTGAATTGCAGAAAAAGATAGAAGAAATGAAAGCCATAGCCTCCCGCGATGGCGTTAACCTTAATAGTGAGATAATTTCACTTGAAAATCGACTAGATAAACTTAAAGTAGACATATTTAAAAACCTTAGCAGATGGGAAAGGGTTCAGGTTGCTCGACATCCCAGAAGGCCAAATACATTAGATTTTCTTAACCGGATATCTACAAATTTTATTGAAATTCATGGAGACAGAAATTTTAGGGATGATCCAGCTGTGGTAACCGGTTTTGCTTCGATTGGTAAACATAGAGTCGTTGTTGTCGGTCAGCAAAAGGGGCATGATGCCAATGAAAATATTAAACGCAATTTCGGAATGATGCATCCTGAGGGTTACCGAAAAGCCTTACGAGCAATGAAACTTTCAGAGAAGTTTAGATTACCAGTTGTGATTCTAATCGACACTCCCGGAGCTTACCCCGGTATTGGTGCAGAGGAACGCGGACAAGCAGAAGCAATTGCCAAGAATATTCGCGAAATGTCAAGACTAAAAACACCAATTGTAATATCTATTATCGGTGAAGGTGCATCGGGAGGAGCGTTGGGAATCGGGGTCGGCGATGTAATTCTTATGTTCGAGAATGCTTGGTATTCTGTAATCTCACCAGAGGGATGTGCAGCGATCCTATTTCGAGACAAAACAGCAGCACCCCAATCTGCAGAAGCCTTAAAAATTAATGCTTACGATCTATTGGATCTTGGTGTAATCGACGAAATAATTCCGGAACCTCCTGGGGGTGCACATTCCGATTACACAACAGCTGCTAAAAATCTCGAAACTGCAATCACCCAGAAAATTGAAGATTTAATAACAATTCCTATAGATGAGCTTTTAAGGCTTAGGATAGAAAAATATCGACGGATGGGTGTGTTCAAGGAGGTCTGACATGGGTCTTATGCTATCAATATCCGGAGCCAGAGGAATTGTAGGAGAATCATTAACACCAACTGAAATCCTGAGAATTGTTAGTGCTTTTTCACAATATTTACCTAAAGGCAAGATATTAATAGGTCGCGACCCACGACCATCCGGAAAGGCGATAGAAAAACTTCTCGAAGGGTATCTTCGTTTATTAGGAAGGAACGTTGTTTTGCTGGGAATACTTCCCACACCATCGATTGGACTTTGCGTAAAACACTCTGGTGCAGCGGGTGGGATTGCGATAACAGCTTCACATAATCCTGAACAATGGAACGCACTTAAGCTTTTCAATTCCGAAGGTATGTTTTTACCTGTGAAATTCTGGAATTCTGTAGAATCAAGCAAATTTGAAACTCCTGAATATGCAATACATTCAAAAGTAGGTAAAACTTCTTCAAAAACGGATTGTATTCAGTTGCACCTTGATAGAATTCTCGAGCTACCCTATGTAGATGCAAAAGCGATCAAGGATTCAAAATTTCTAGTAGCTTATGACGGTTGCGGTGGTGCAGGACCAGCAACAATTCTTCCAATGCTCTCAAACCTGGAAGTTAAGACAGTAGCAATTGGAACTGCAATGGATGGGAATTTTATTCATGAACCTGAACCTACCCCCAGAAACCTTGAAATGCTTTCAGAGTTAGTTCGAACAACAGGAGCATGTCTTGGGTTAGCTACCGACCCCGATGCTGATCGACTTGCTTTAGTCGACGAAACTGGTGCTCCCATTAGTGAGGAATATACCTTAGCATTAGCAGCATTACATGTTTTCTCAGAAAAACATAGTGATTGCGTTGTCAATTTTTCAACAAGCATGATGATTGATGATATTGCAAGAGAACACGGTGTAAAAGTTCATCGCACACCGGTTGGTGAGTATCACGTCAGCAAATTAATGCTCGAGAAAAACGCAATAATAGGTGGGGAAGGCAATGGTGGCGTTATCATTCCTGAAATGCATCCTGTAAGAGATGCAACCACAGCAGCAGCAATTATTCTCACTTTAATGGCTAAAACAGGGAAAAAAGTTTCCGAACTTGTTTCGATATTTCCAAAAAGATTCATGTTTAAGAAAAGAATGCCTTTTAGTGGAAACTTTTATAATATAGAAAGGAGTATCTTAAAATATTTTTCGGATAGTAATGTTCATTATGATGATGGTATATGGGTTGGTTACGATAGCGGATTCATACATATACGACCTTCAAACACAGAACCTATAATTCGTTTTATTGTTGAAGATTCCGATGAATCGAATGCAAAGGAGTTAATAAAAAAAGCCTTTAGAAGCATATCTGGCTGACTGGCAAGTACAATTTTGCTTTTCTCTCTTAATTATTCTCTAAAACATATTACTTTATAATAGTTAGTGTATTTTAAGAATTCATTTAAAAGTTAATATTTTAGGTGTCTATGGTAAACATAGTACTTTTAATTTTTTAATTGTATTTAAATTTTTCTGTCCTTAACTCATATATTATTGTATTTTTACAATTAATTTATTATATGAGAAAATTGTTTTGATATTTAAACTGCATGGATACAATATGCAATATTTATGAAAATATGAAAATTTTACTAAAAATTACTTTACTGCTAACAATAGTAAGTAGCGCATATGCTGATCTTTCGCTTGAAACTGGAATCGTTCTCAATAAACATGGCGAAATATACAGTTTGGGCTGGTTTGGATTAAAATCAAGATTAACTCCTGGAGTTGCTATTAACGCAGCATTAAAGAAAGAAGGATTTATTGCACCTGAAATTCTTGTGAAATATAGCATCCCATTTTCAAAACATTTCGGAACCGATGTTTCTCCAATCGTGGGAATAAGAATAAACAAG
>CAZLTJ010000005.1:0-21435 GCA_964562425.1 uncultured bacterium | reverse complement strand
ATAACACTTCTACTTTCTATTTTACCATTTTTTATTACTACTAATGCACCATCTTCCACATCAGAGATATTTTCTTTCATCCAAATTTCATGTTAATGTGGGAACAAGGATAGCAATGCCTTTTAAAAACGAAGAGAATTTCGAAGTAGGGCTAACAGCTGGAATTGAATACAGAATTGGGTTTAAGGACAGTGATAAGGATTGGATCCCTGATAAATCGGACAAATGCCCCAATACCCCAGAAGGCGCTTTCGTAAGCAAATTCGGTTGTTCTATAGACTCGGACGGGGATGGTGTTTATGATGGAATCGATCAGTGTCCGGAAACTCCAATGCCTGCTTTAATCGATTCCTTTGGATGTCCAACAGACAGCGACGGTGATGGTGTCTTTGATGGGGTTGACCGATGTCCCGATACACCTGGTCATATCAATGTGGACTCAACAGGTTGCCCAAGTGACACTGATATGGATGGTGTACCAGATTTTGCAGATTCATGCGATTTAACGCCAGTAGGGGCAATTGTGGATATTATTGGATGCCCCCGTGATACCGACGAAGATGGTGTTATCGACGGTCTTGATCTGTGTCCCAAGACACCAACAGGTTTCGAAGTAGATAGATTCGGATGCCCGAGAGTTCCACCAATAGAAACTGAAATTGTAGATAATCTATATAATAACTCTTTAGAAATTACAGCAACCGCACTTAACATTCTTCAACATATAGCATTAAGGCTTCGAGCATATCCAGAACAAAAAATCACTGCCAGAATTTATACCGATATTGAAGGAAGTCCCGCAAATAACCATATGAGAGCAAAAAAAATCGGCGATAAGATTAGTGAATTTTTCTTAAACCAAGGAGTAAAAAGCGAAACAATAAGCTTCGAACCAATGGGAGAAAAAAATCCAATAATAAATAAATATGGTTCTGAGGCTATGAAAAGGAACCGAAGAATCGTTTTTACTTTAGATAATCTTGGACCTCAATCCTCGAATTAATATGAACTTTTTAATCTTGCTAAATAATTAATATTATCACACCAAAAAATAGAAAACACGTTCTCTAACAAAAAAACTCCATAACGCAATAAGCATTAGATTTATTACGAGACAGAAATAAACACTAAAGCCATTAAATTTATTAACTGGCAAGAAATCATGTAAAAATCGCATATGTCTTATCCATAATTTTATCGGATTTAAACCCCAAAATACATTTGATAAAAAATTTTAATATTTATAAATCTTTTTATCTTTGCCCAGTGTAGGATAAAGGCTATTATAATAAATTTTGGTAGAGCATTAACGAAATGAGGAATATTTCATGGCAAAACTTGACAATATCATTGTTGTTGGGCTCTTTTGGGGAGATGAAGGCAAAGCTAAAATAATAGACTATCTCTCTAAATCAGTGGAAATTATAATAAGATTCCAGGGTGGAGCGAATGCTGGGCATTCTGTTGAGATTGACGGAAAAAGATATGTTCTTCATCAAGTTCCAACAGGCATTCTCAGACCCGAAAAACAATGCATAATGGGTGCAGGAACTGTTATTAATCTTCAAAGTCTTATAGAAGAATTGCATACTCTCGAAAGTCAAGGTATCGAATGGCGTAGCAGATTATCTATCGATCCAAGAGCACATATAGTATTACCTTACCACAAACAGATCGAGAAAATTTATGAATCTCATCACAAAATCGGTACAACTATTCGAGGTATCGGACCTGCATATAGCGACAAAGCCTTGCGGATTGGAATTAGAATAGGAGAATTACCTCTCGGCATTCCTCAAATCGAACAGAAATTAGATAAATGGATTAAGAATGTTGGTGTGCTATATTCACAGTATTACAACTTTGAATTTCAATCACCGAGAATCGTTGCCAAAGACCTTATAGAATCGATGCAATTTTTAGGAAATATTGTAATCGATAAAACCAAGTATCTCGACGAAATAGCCCGAACGAAAGGCGGAATTCTCGCAGAAGGTGCACAAGGAACAATGCTCTCTATTAACTGGGGAACTTATCCGTACGTAACGAGCTCAGAGACTATAGCTGGCGGTTCTGCAGAAAGTCTTTGTATGGATTTGCGACTATTCAACAGGATAGTTGGGGTTTCAAAAGCATTCTGCACAAGAGTGGGCATGGGTGCTTTCCCGACCGAAGGTGACGAAAATACTCAAGATAAACTTCGAGGCTCTGGAGAAAAAGACACCGACGAGTTCGGAGCAACCACTGGCAGACCCAGGCGTTGTGGTTGGCTCGATGGAGTTATTTTAAAGAACTCCTCACGCATTAATGGCATCGATGAACTTGCTCTTACTAAATTGGATGCATTATCGGGTATTAATCCAATAAAATTTGCTGTCGAATACAAATCCTTGCGTTTTAAAATTCCTTCTTTACATAGTGAATTAGAAAATGCTGAGCCTATTTATGAAAACTTTGAAGGATTTAATGGAAACATAACAGAAATTCGAAAATGGGAAGATATTCCAAAGAACGCAAAACTTTACATTAAGCGAATTCAAGAGCTTTCTGGCTCACCTGTCAAATTCATTGGCATTGGTCCGGATCGAGAAGATATTATAACAATATAGACTCAAAATTCTCGGAGGTTAAAGTGGTTCAAGAAGTGGATTTCCTGATAATCGGCGGAGGTCCAGCAGGATTAACCGCAGGATTAAGTGCTACTGATTTTGGAATTGAAACTTACCTCTTAGATGATGGCTTGACACTTGGCGGTCAACTTACTAAGCAAACCCACAAATTCTTCGGTTCAAAGATGGAAGGAGCTGGTATAAGAGGGTTTGTCATCGGAAAGCAGATGGTTGAAGAACTTAATATGAGAAAGAATTTTAAGTGTTTTCTTCGAACGACAGCTGCAGGACTTTATGAGGACAGGATTTTAACTGCTGTCCGAAACGAAAATGAATGGCTAAAATTCCTGCCAAAAAGAATCTTAATTGCCACAGGCGCAAGCGAGAGAATGATAGCCTTTCCTGGAAATGATTTGCCGGGTGTTTACGGTGCAGGTGCAGTTCAAACACTTATGAATGTATACGGAGTTAAGCCCGGAGAACGCGTTTTGATGATAGGTGCAGGAAATATCGGTCTCATTGTTAGCTATCAACTCATGCAGGCTGGTGTTAATGTTGCAGGAATTGTTGAGATTACAAATAAAATAGGTGGATATTGGGTTCATGCAAGCAAGATTAGACGGTTGGGTGTGCCTATCCTAACTAATTACACCATTATCGAGGCTCGAGGAGATGAAGTAGTAAATTCAGCATTTATTGCGAAAGTTGACGAGAACTTTCAGGTTATACTCGGTTCAGAGATCGAAGTTCCTGTTGATACTATATGCCTTGCAGTAGGACTTAATCCGACTCTTGAGCTTTTAATGCAATCCGGCATAGAAATGAAATACATTCCCATGCTTGGAGGAGATGTTCCATTTAGAGATCATACAATGCGAACAAATATTCCTAACATTTATGTAGCAGGTGATGCTGCTGGTATCGAAGAAGCCTCGAGTGCTATGATTGAAGGAAACATAGCAGGTCTTGCAGTAGCCAAATCTTTAGGAGTAAATATCCCAGATTTCAATGAAAAAATAGCTTTATTGCACAATGAACTCAAATCATTGCGCGCAGGACCATTAAGCGAGAAAATAAAAATTGGACTTAGCAAAGTAACCGTTAATTGGTGAACTGAGGGGGTTAAAATGCGAAGGTTATGGGTTTTGTCAGTATTAATTTTTTTGGTAATAATAAACTCTGGATGTGCACCTAAACGAGAAATCATCTTTCCACGTCCTCCCAGCATTTCAGAAGTGGAACTACTCGACTCACTATTAACAATGGATAATGCCCTTGAAAGCGTAATGATATCAGGTCAGGGGATAATCAATTTCGGAGAAGAGAAGGACAGATTTACAATAAATCAAATTGTCCGGCGTAGCGATAATATGTTGAATTTACATATCGATGGACCGATGGGGATGACATTAGCAATTGGATGGTTTTGCCGATCAGAAGTCTTATGCATCTATATTCCGTATAAAAATGCTGCGTTATGGACACCTTTAGGTAATGCTGAGGAAGATGTTCTCATTCCTCCCGATCGTGACAAATTAGTGGATATTTTATCCGGAAGTACACCTATTGCGCATTTTGCAGATTCTCTCATCTCTTTCGAAAAAGTCGAAACGGGTTATTATCTCACATTTAAAAATAAAAACGAAGTTTTTGTGGCTTTTGTAAGACCGAATCCTTGGCATATAGCAAATTATCAATATTCAAGGCTCGATAACAATAAATCGCTTATCGATGTTACTTTAGGCGAAGGTCAAGTTACAAATGGAATATGGACACCTAAAACAATAGAAATATTTGCACCAATTGTCAACCAGCGAATTCTTTTCAAAATTAAAAAATTACTCTTAAATCCTAACATTGCGGATTCTTTATTCGAGGTAGCTATACCAGAGGATGTTGAATGGTATAAGGCTTTTTAATTAATTTTGAGTCTATTTTAACATCTTTTCAGGAATAAAAACCTTACCGCGATAATCTTGCTATTATCAGGTCCAATGTATAGTTTGTGTTTCCCCTTTGGTTTATTAATCTTGAGCTTTTCCGCTCGACCCGGAACATCTTCTCTATCTTTAAAAATCGATATTTGGGATTTATCTGTTTCGAAATCATAAAATTTACTCTTGTCGTCTATCGAAATTATGATCTTGTATTTCAGTCGATCATGATTGTCGTTTTTTAAATAAGATTCTTATGAAAATTTCAATATTTCCATGGTCAATAATCTTGTATTTGCAGGGCTTTTTTGCTCACGTAAATTGTATTTATAGACTTTCCTGCTCGATACTAATATAAGTTTCCTGCAGATTTTAGGGGCGAAATTACAGTCTTGTTTGACTTCATGAACTCTTTTACTCTGACAATGAATTTATTATCTGATTTTATACTATGTATTCTAGTGTTTTTAGGAATTCTGATTTTCGTAACTTTTGCTTTAGATAGATTCTCAATATATTCGGAAGTTTTGTATTTCTAAGGATTTTTATTAAGTTCCATAACCTTAAATTTTTTATTGTCAAATAAGAATGTTGCTGACTGCCTAACTCCAACTTCGCCATGAACATAGACCTTCACAAAATTTATATCATCGATGGTAAAATCAATAGTTTCCCTCCTTTCTTGGAAAACCAATATCAATAACTTCTATCCTTAACATCTATGTGTAACTTTTTCTATATCTATTGATGGTTTATGGTCGCAGAAAAAAGCAGTGTAGACAATACGTAAAAAAGAGTAATAAAATTATTCTACGCATAGTTCCGCAACACCTTTTAAGTAAATTGCAAAAAGCATAATTTATATTTACTTTATAAGATATACTATAAGATATTTTTAGTGCGTGAGTAATAATTTAGAATTAGGTTTAGAAATTGTTAAACTCAATATTTATAATATCGCTTCTAATCGCAGGACAGACAGAAACTGGCAAATTCGAATCTGTCGATACAATTAATTTAGGTGTTTATGTTGTACCATCGTCGGTGGAAATTTTTTGTGGAGAAAATATTATCCCTAAAAGCAACTATCAAGTTACAGTAGAAGGATTTATTAATTTTTTCTCCACAGTTGAATGTGATTCATTGACAATCAACTACATTCCTGTTTCAAAACTCATTCCAAAAGTTAGATCTGAACAGACATTATTCGGAACTCAATCTTTTGCCCCAAGAGATCCATCCTTAATGGAATCTGAGGATGCTTACATAAGAACAAGTGGTTACGTAACTCGAGGTTTCAAAATCAATGAAGCCAGCGATCTAATGTCAACTGGGGAACTAAGAATTGAAGCATACGGTCAGCTTCCCATGGGATTTGAAGTTAATGCAGTATTATCGGACGAGGACCTACCATTTCAACCCGAAGGAACATCACAAGAATTAACCGAATTGGATAAAATAATGATCGAGTTAACCTCACCTAGTTTCTCGGCATCTATGGGAGATATAGACATTGCAATTAGTGCAGGTGATTTCCTAAATTTTTCACGAAAAATAAAGGGTGCTTCAGCCAAAGCTGACCTACCATGGATAAATGGGCAGGCTTTTGGCTCGATTATTAGCGGTGAATTTACTAAATTTGCATTTTATGCTACCGAAGGAAACCAGGGACCATATCCTCTACAGGGAAAAAATGGTGAACGAGATATTGTAATTGTTGCAGGTTCTGAGAATGTATGGCTTAACGGCGAGCAAATTAAACGTGGAACTGAAAACGGATATATTATAGATTACAATCTAGCTCAAGTAACATTTAATCCCAATACCCCTGTAGGAGCTGGTGATAGAATTTATGTTGAATATCAATATATTGCCAATGTTTATCAAAGCTCCTTTTATGGAGGATCTGCCAATATCATTGGTATACATGACATTACATTAGATGTGGGATTTATAACGCTAGCAGATAATGGAGAGGAACCTATTGGTGAAATAACCGATTCAATTCGAGCAATACTTGAATCCTCAGGAGATAACATCCCAGATTCTTTAGTCTCACCACCAATGAAACAATGGTCTCTTGTTTCTGGATTAACAATAAATAAGAAAAAAAATTCATTAATTGCAAGTCATTCTATGTCTGGAATAGATAAAAACACTTATTCGTCCATAGATGATCATGACAATCTTGGGCAGGCTTTTTCTGCAGCGGGAACGTTAGGCATAACAAACAACGTTAGATTTTTCGCATCTACTCGATATATGGACAGCAAATTCAATTCTTTTCAACCGATTGAAACAGCTGAAGAAAAAAGAAACTGGGGAGTTTATAACAATGAGAATCAAGAAGACCTAATAACATCAACAGGAATTAGAATAACTTTAGGAAAAATAATTTCCACAATCAATTTAGGTTACAGGAAAACAGGGGATGAAACCTATCAACGAGAACGACTTAGGTTTTTATTAGACGAGGACGGTTTTGATATTAATGCTGGAATGCAGAACATTCGTTTTGGAGATGTGCAACGATTAAATAGCGATCTAAAACTTTCTCGCAAAATTGGCGAAATAACAAAGCTTTCCTTTTCAGGGGATATGGAGTTATATGAAGGTTCATCTGACTCACTTGATTCACTTGTTTACAATTTTAAACCGGACTTAGGAATTAATGTTCTGGGAGGCAATCTCGGTTTTTCTTTCCAAATCGAAGAAAAACAAACTCGCCCGGAAAAGAATTTTGAGCATCTATATTCAATTCTCTCCCCTGGTGTGAGATTTTCAGGACGTTCGTTTTCAGCAAATTGGTATCGAAGAATGTATAGATCTTATGATACCCTTACAGGTAGTGATTTAACTACCGACCTTTTCCAGGTTTCGACATACGCAAATATTCTGGGTACAAAAACAAGTTTTAATTACTCAGTATCCGGTAGTCAAAGCGAAATTAAGGAAAAAAAATTCGAGGAGGTTAAAATCGGCACAGGAAATTATAGCTATGATGAAGAACTAGAAGAATATGTTCCTGACCCAAATGGAGATTATATTCTAAAATATGAACCTACAGGAAGTTTTGATCAAGTACTTCGGAGCAATGGAAGACTTACAGTTGCCGCCGAGAAAGAGAAAATTGCTCTTGGTTCAGCTTTATCAATCACCTCGTCTTTCGAAATTGAAAACAAAGATCGAAGTTTCTCTGGGATTTTACCTATTCCATCAACGTTTGAGAGCGATTCACTTAGTTATGGCAATCTTTATACAACGATTCAACTCAATACACTCCGTAAAAGTAAGATCAATGTAAACAGTACTTACCAAAATATACGTATTACACGACGAAATCTCATATCAGGTGATGAAGTATATAACGAAAATGAATTCAGGCTTAGTTTGGCAGGAGTAGTTTACCAAAACATATTTTCCGAATTATCTGGAATCTATAACATAAAATCTTCAACACGTCCCGGTTTAGAGGATAAGCTTAATTCCCATAACTATTCAACAGAACTTGCACTCAGTCGAAAATTCCTTCGATTTATGCAAATTGGGAATAACATAATTTTGACATCATCTAAAGGTAAATCGGGTTCAACCGATATCGATGCACTTATATTCAGGAATACTTTTGTCTTGCAGTGGCGTTACAAAAAATTTAGAACGAGGTTGCGTTCTGAACAGATAAATGTGGATTCAAAGCAAGATGCATTGCCTTATGAAATATCCGGAGGTTGGCCTAATGGTTTCAATTACAGTCTTTCCTCAAGTATTACATATAAATTCGGCTCAAATATCGATTTGACACTAAGTGGGAGAGGAACTAAAAAATCGGAAAAAGATTTAGATTATGACATCGAGCTTCGAGCCCGATTTCTATTCTAAAATTCACTCATTTAAGTATAGATTTATTGGAATAATCACAAACTCTTACAAATCATAAAAAAAAGCGACCTTTTAAGTCGCTTTCTAAATTTAACAACAAAACGAGTATTAAATATTTCCTATTTAGACAGGTTATCTGATAAGAGTCATTTTCTTCTTATCAGCGAATTCTTCGCTAACTGTTAGTTTATAGAAATATACACCCGATGGAACGTCAATATGGTTATCATCAGTGCTGTCCCATATTATTTTATAGCTACCAGCAAGTTTGAAACCCTCGTAAAGCAGTTTTACTCTCCTTCCAATAAGATCTGTTATCTCCATTTTTATTATAGCCTCTTTTGGCAATTCATATTCAATCTCTGTAGAAGCGTTAAACGGATTCGGTGTATTCTGACCTAAATAAGGTTCTTTTGGCTTTAGAGTTTCATCCTTAGGATTTTGCACAATACGGGGATCAGATAAAGTATCTATTAGTACAACATACCAATAAGTAGTTGGACCAGGCGTAGTACTGAAAGTAGAGTCATAATGATAATTAAAAGAACCTGACAAACCAGTTCTTGTTATATAAGCTTTAAACGTCGAGTCAATATTTCTAATACTAACAAAGAAAGAATCACCAGTTTCTGGAGAAAGAGTAGAACTATCCTTATCTAAAATATTTGCAAAACTACTGACCCAGATATGACGCTTTTTCCCATCCGGACAAAGGAACTTCTCGGTTATCTTATCCCAACCACTTGTAGACTTTCGATGAATCAATGAGGTTTTAAAGCTGTCAGAGGAGTCCTTCATCCAAAAATGCAAGATAAACCCATTCCATGTGGTATCATTATTAGTTGTTCCCAACCAACTTGAAAGAGAGGTATCGGTATAGCATATAGGAACCATCGATGTCCCGTGTCTCTGACCCATACAAAACATAATATTCAATGCATAAAATTTAATATCCAATGTATTGTTAACTTCAAACCTTTGTCCAATTGTCTCACTGATAACTGGATCAACCGGTTCGGCAAAAATACCATTGAACAATACGAAACAAAAACTGAGAAAAATTACAACCCAAGTAAAATTCCTCATTTCTAATCCTCCTTGGTAGTTCTAATATTTTAAAATATTATTCATCTACATTTACGCAACAAAAAAACTACTAACTTAAAAAATAGTTAAACCGAATCAAATAATACTATGATGTATAATCAAATACAACCGAAAAATTAATAATATTATTTCAATAACAAACTTATTCTATTAATTGCAAAGATAATACAAATTTCAAGAAAATCAATAATTATTATTTCATTAAATTTCACTATCCCGCTCAGCACGTTATAGATTAATACAAATTTAACCCTCGATGGGTTTTAAAACAAAACTCCAGGTCGCTTTCCACAACCTGGAGCCAAAAGCTAATTTATATTCCTTCTATTAGAACACTGTCTTTGAATTTCGTTCAAACATGCAAAAATCTAAATTAATAAATATCCGTTTCTACCCTATTACTTTATAAGTGTCATCTTCCGCTTGTCATAAAATTGATTATCCACAATAAGCTTATAGTAATATATGCCTGAAGGAACTTCAATGCCGTAATCGTCAGTTCCATCCCATATAGCGCTGTGTGTCCCGACCTTTCGAGTATCATTAATTAGAATTCTAACTCTGTGACCGACAACATCAGTAATTTCTATTTCAACATTTCCTGCATAAGGAAGATTAAAGACAATTTTTGTGCTAGCATTGAATGGGTTAGGATTATTCTGCGAAAGAACAGGAGTATTCGGAGTGCGAGTTTTATCGCGTGGAGTCTCGATAATCTTGGTTGGGACATCTGAATCTCGACCTGGATCTTCTGAATCGATTAGAATTACTCTCCAGTCATAAGATGAACTAGAAACTGACTCAATTCTTTTAGAATAATAATATATTTCTTTCGACGTATCAGGCCAAGTAATCATTCTATCAAATCCCCATGTTGTATCTGGAGTCTCTGTAAGAGCAATTTGAGTGAAAACCGAATCACCTGTGGCAAGTGGCTTAGTCATAACATCACCGAAATTAATATTGGTCAATGGGATATACCACATATTGGTAATGATTGAATCCGCTCCACCACCAACTCCAGTCGTGCATTTCATACACTTAAAGAACGACGTGAATCCAGTAGTATTACAATAATATGTATCGGATGATACCCATGAATCGGAAGAATCTAAAGCCCATATCTTAAATACATATCCATACCACAGCGTATCATCCACTGTATCTGTATCTGAAGACCAACATGTCAAAGAGCAATCGTCAAAGTACCATTCATCGCATTCATCACAATAAGTGTGATAATCGCCTGATCCTGAATCAATATAACCTAATGCGAAATATATCAACAAATTACCTGTTAGAGATAAAGTATAGGGTGTATATTCTGGAAGAGAAATATCACCTTTGTCAAAAATACCAGTTTCTTCAGTGGTTGCGACATTTATGGATAGAACCATTATCAACAAAAGAGCTATATAAAAGGTTTTTCTCATATTAGCCTCCTACTTTATTATATTGATATTAATTTCCAATTTTTATTTCACACTTCTATTTATATTTTCACAAAGAAAGCAAGAAGTTGTCCTAATATTTGCCCATAAAATTACGGACAAGTAGGCCAATATCCACCAGAACCTGCCATAAGAAGCAGAAGAACTTCACCAGGTCTAACGTACTCGGGAGGTGATGTCTCATACCAGGAACCGAATAATCTCACAGCAAGAGGAGTAATAGTTGGAGGGTAAGGATTCCATCTGTATAAAACCTCACCATCAATTCCAGATTTACTATCGACACTTTCAGCTAATTTATTAGCTTTAAGTGGATAATCACCGTAAATATTCACCAAAGTATTGAACTCCTGATACGGAACCATGAAGAAAACGTAACCTGCTAGATCACCAGATTTCTTTTCAAATTTATAACAAGTATCAACAGGAACAAAACCTCTTGGTTCATAACCGGAGCCATCATTAGCATTGTAACCGAGAGTAAACAAATATTCATCACCCACAGTTAAAGTGTCTGAAAGAGTTAATGTTATTACATCTGCTGGTCTAACATAAACTGTTGGTGCTGAAGGATTATAAAACCATGATCCGAACAGTTTAGCACAAATAAGCTCCCAAGTTTGCGTTGAGGAATTAAATTTAGTTAAGCCTTCACAACCGGGTATCAAATCCGCAAAAACATGCGCTGAATCACCATGTAGTTCCAGCTCATGGCATCGAAGAGGTAGAGTAATATGATTTGTTGCACCACCAATAATAACCTGATCGAATTCACCAATAGGATCACTTGGTTTTTCAGAAAGATTTCCGAACGTATCCATAGCAACAACAGTGTAGAAATAATTGACGTCGGGGTCATTCACACCTCTGCTGCTATCATAAAGATTTGTATCCGCAAAAATATCAGTCGTTATATTTGGCCCAGACCAATTGTAATCACTCAAATCGGAGGAATCAGCTTCCTCTATCGGGTCTATCATAATAGCTGAATCACCATCACCGAACATATCTATATCATCCCAGCTGAAAAGCGCCCATGGAGCTCTATACACAAACCATGTTTGATTACGATCTTCCGGTCCATTCCCAGTTGCCTTGATCTCAACTGTCTCATCACCACTTTCAACAGAAACCGACTTAACATAGATTATCGGAGCCGGTGGTCCTGGGGGTTGTCGTAATGTTAAAAATATAAAAATATTAGCCGCAGTATCTACAAAAACTTCAGTGGGTTCTGTGGGAACACCTTCACCTTTAGATGAAGTATTATTATCTTTACCGGAACCTGAAACTCCAAAAGTAGCTCCTACAAGAGCTAATATTAATACAGCCATTGCCCACTTACGCATGTAAGTCACCTCCTATATTCGACATTATTCATCAATAATTTAGCTAAAAATACTATCCTTCACTACTTAGTCAAGAATTATTTTACGAAGCATGCTCAGTTTCTATTATTTCGAAATCATCTCCCCTCGATTTATTTTCAGCTTTTACGATTTCTTTTACGATTGAAAACTCCAAAGAATCGTTAGATTCATTAACATCAATTTTGATAATATGGTTCCAGGGCAAGTCACCGTTTAAAAGCTTCTCGGATAAAGGATTTTCAATGTAATTCTGAATCGCCTTTTTTAAAGGTCTAGCTCCCATTTTCGGTTCATAGCCCTTTTGAGCAATCCAAGATCGGGCTTCTTTTGTTAGCTCTATTTCAAGTCCTTTGTGTTCAATGCGTTCATTAATTTCTAACACTTGAAGATCCACAATTTTCTCAATACTCTCCATTGAAAGTGCTCTAAACACAATTATCTGATCAATTCGGTTTAGAAGTTCCGGTCTAAGAGACTTATTCAAATCTCGCAGAAGCATATTCTTAATATCTTTATACTCCATCATGGAATCACCACCGTCGAAGCCAAGTCTGGACGCTACAATTTGTTCGGTGCCTATATTCGATGTCATAATAATTATTGTATTCCTGAAATTAATTTTCCTACCAAAACTATCTGTCAAAAAACCTTCATCCAGAATTTGAAGCAGCAAATTGAAAACTTCTGGATGAGCCTTTTCTATCTCATCAAATAGGACAACAGAATATGGTTTTCTTCTCACTAATTCCGCTAAACTACCGCCTTCTTCGTAACCAATATAACCTGGGGGTGCTCCTATTAGCCTCGATACAGAAAACTTTTCCATGTATTCCGACATGTCAATTCTAACGAGAGAATCTATTGTTCCGAAAAGAAATTTAGATAGAACTTTAGCTAGTTCGGTTTTACCGACACCAGTAGGTCCAAGGAATAGAAAACTCCCCACAGGCCTATTTGGGTCTCCCAAACCAGCTCGAGATCTTCTAATTGAATTAGCTAACGCCTCAATAGCCTTTTCCTGGCCTAAAACTTTCTTAGACAGTTGCTCCTCAAGATTTAGCAACCGAGTTTGATCCTCCTGATTCAATTCATGAACCGGTACTCCTGTCATACGACTGCAAACTCTTGCAATGTGTTCAGCAGTCAAAATTGGTCGATGCTTGTCCCGAGATTTCTGCCACTCCCTTTGTTCTTCTGACAATTTCTTATGCAAAAACCTAATCTCATCCCTTATTGATGCAGCTCTTTCAAAATCTTGCTCTGCAATGGTTATTTGCTTTTGCTTTTCCTTCAGCGAAATTTTAGCTTCCAAGGTCATAAGATATCTGGGCTTAACGTAAGTTGATAAATTAAGCATAGCACCAGCTTCATCGATGAGATCAATTGCTTTATCGGGTTGTTGTCGATCCTGAATAAACCTATCGGAAAGCCTAACAGCAGATTCAATTGCATCGTCGGATATCCTAACCTTATGATGGTCTTCATAATACGACCTTAATCCCTGGAGAATGCTTATTGTTTCATTATATGTGGGAGGATTAATGTATATAGTCTGGAACCTTCTTTCAAGAGCTCCATCTTTTTCGATGTGTTTTCTGTATTCTTCGGCGGTTGTTGCGCCAATAACTTGCAGTTCACCGGAGGCTAACATTGGTTTTAAAATATTAGATGCATCCAGTGCACCCTCTGCGCCACCGGCACCAACAATTGTGTGAAGTTCATCGATAAACAAAACAATGTTACCATCGTTAATTATTTCATCGATGACAGACTTTATTCTCTCCTCAAATTGGCCACGATACTTGGTACCAGCGACCATAGCAGCAAGGTCGAGAGATACAACACGCTTATTTTGCAAAAGATAAGGAACCTCTTTGTTAACTATTTTCTGAGCTAAACCCTCAACAATTGCTGTTTTCCCAACGCCCGGTTCACCAATTAATACTGGATTATTTTTCTTTCTTCTGCAAAGCACCTGAGCCACTCTTTCAATCTCATGAAACCTTCCAATAACTGGGTCAAGCTTATTTTCCTGTGCTTGTGTAGTAATATCCCTAGAAAAACTGTCCAGTGCTTGAGTTTTGTTTTGTCCTCCTCTTCTTTTTTGTTGCTGTGTAGTCCGCAAAGAAAGAAGAGCCTTATATGCATCCCTATATGCAAGATTAAATCTTTTAAATACTTGAGCAATAGGAGTATTTGGATCTTTCAAAAGAGCTAATAGTAAATGTTCAGAGCCAACACGCGGAGAACCTGTATTTCTAGCCTCAGCTGCACCAAGATCGAGAATTTTTTGCGCACGGGAAGTCATAACTATATTACCGACAAAGAAGTTCTCACCACCCATTTCTACAGAGTCCTCTAAAATTCTTCGAATATCTTCTGGATTAATATCTCTCTGAATCATTATATCAATAGCGATATTATTACCATGGCTCAGGATAGCGAGCATAATATGATCAGGAACAATATAACTATGTCCCAATCTTGCAGCTTCTTCCCTTGCCAATTCTAAGACTTTTCTATAGTTTTCTGAATAAATCATAATTTTCTAAACTGTCCTTCAAACTTCCATACTTACCTTCAATTAAAAAATAGGCAATGAGTTTTTTAATTCAAGTAAAACTTTTACAAAATCCGTTTATTTCTTGGAATTTATTTCCTTGCACAATTTACTTTTGAAATTTACTAAGCTCATTTGTCCTAAATCACCGTCTAAATGACGTCTTATAGATACAATTTTTTTCTCCTCTTCTTTTTCACCTAAAATCATCATATATGGAATTTTTTTTGTCTCAGCAATTCTAATCTTGTATCCAATTCTTTCGTCCGAGTCGTCCAAAATAATCCTGAATCCTTCATCGAATAATTCTTTATATACTTTTTGTGCGTAATCCACGTGTTTTTCACTAACAGGGAGTATTGCCACTTGCACTGGAGCCAACCAAACAGGAAAATTACCCGCATAATGTTCGAGCAAAATTGCAAAAAAACGTTCAATAGACCCAAAAAGCGCTCTATGAATAACATAAGGTCTTTTTGGAAGACCATCCTTAGCTATATATGTCATATCAAATCGTTCGGGTAGATTAAAGTCGAATTGTATGGTTGTACATTGCCAACTCCGTTGTAAAGCATCAGTCAAGAATATATCAATTTTTGGTCCATAGAACACACCCGCTCCTTCGTCGATGCTATATGGGAATTCAGTTGAATTTATGGCGCTCATTAATGATTTTTCCGCCATTTCCCAATTTTCGTTTGAACCGACATATTTATCAGGCTTTGTCGAAAGAAATATTTGGAAGTTTTCAAATCCAAATAAGCATAAAATGCTAAATGAGAAGTTTATTACACCAACGATTTCGTCAAGAATTTGATCAGGACGACAAATAATATGAGCATCATCCACAGTAAACCCACGTACTCTGGTCAATCCATGAAGAACTCCACTTCTCTCATAGCGATACACAGTTCCTAATTCAGTCCATCGGAGCGGAAGATCCCTATATGAATACCTCTTTCGCTTGTATAGACTGATATGAAACGGACAATTCATAGGTTTCAGAAAGTATAACTGACCATCCACATCCATTGGGGAATACATATCCTCGATATAAAAGTCCAGATGACCACTTGTTTTCCATAAGTTAGACTTTCCGATATGAGGTGTCATTATTATTTCGTAACCGTGCTTTCTGTGCTCGATTTTCCATGTGTTTTCAATAATTTCTCTAATTGCTGCGCCTCGAGGAGTCCACAAAACCAGACCCGGACCAACATCCTTATCAAAATGGAATAAGTCTAACTCCTTTCCCAGTTTTCTGTGATCTCGTTTTTCTGCCTCGTGCAGAAGCTTCATATGTTCTTCAAGCTTTGACTTCTTAGGGAATGAAACACCGTAAATCCTTTGGAGCATAGGATTCCTTTCGTCACCCTGCCAATATGCACCTGCAATAGAAAGTAGTTTGAAATATTTCACGTATCCTGTAGAAGGCAAATGAGGTCCTAAACAAAGATCAACGAAATTCCCAATTGTATATATTGTTATAGTTTCCTCTCGAGGTATTTCATCAAGTAATTCAAGTTTATAATTTTCGTTCATACTTTTGAAGAGTGCATATGCATCCTCTCTTGAAATCTCTTTACGTTCAAAAGGAATATCTTGTTTGACTAATTCTTTCATGCGAATTTCAATTTTACTAAGGTCATCGGGTGTAAAGGATTGTAAAGTATCGAAATCGTAATAGAACCCGGAATCGATCGCGGGACCAATGGCTATTTTAACCTTGGGAAAAATATCTTTGACGGCATGAGCCATAATATGGGCACTTGAATGCCAAAATGTTTCTCGAGATAAAGTGTCATCAAATTTCAAGATTTTCAATTCAACAGGATTTTCCGATTCGGGCATAGAACGAGTTAGATCCCAAGGTTGCCCGTTAACGATAGCTACAATTGCATCACGTGCGAGACCAGATGAGATGCTTTTGGCAACACCCAATGGAGTTGACCCATCAGTGATTTGAATAATGCTATCGTCTGGAAGTTTCACTTTCATTTTTTCTATCCTTTGATATCTTTAAACAGATGCAAATTTAATTTAATGTAATATGCATGTCAATATATTCTAATGTACTATACGGAGGAAGATAATAATGAAAAATATTGTTTGTATCGGTTTGTTTTTAGTAATGCTTGGAGTAGCATTAGGGCAATATGAAATCTTCTCTAACTCCGGTGAAAAAATCGAAACACTTGAAGCCTTAGTCGATCGATTAACAAAGTATGATGTTGTATTCTTTGGCGAAATTCATAACGATATAATTGCACATGGCTTAGAATCTGAAATATTAAGTCGACTTTCAGGCAGATGGGAAAAAACCGCACTTTCACTGGAAATGCTTGAAGCAGATGGTCAAAGGTCTCTGAATTCTTACTTAGAAGGTAAAATATCCGAGGATGAATTTAGGCAATCTATTTCACTCTGGGGCAACTATGACACCGATTACCGAGTTATGGTCGAGTTTGCAAAGTTAAAGAAAATACCTGTAATAGCTGGTAATATTCCGCGTCGATTAGCAAAACTTGTCAGTTCAAATGGAATTTCAGCATGGGATGAACTTTCCAAAACAGAAAAACAGTATCTCCCAAGAGAAACGTTTTTCAAAAATGATCGATATAGAGAGCTTTTTGAGATGACAATGAAGGATAATCCCATGATGAAAAGAATGTCTGATATATCTATGGATAACTTATATCATGCTCAATGTGTTAAGGATGAAAAGATGGCTGAGTCAATCGTAGATTTCCTGAAGAAAAGTCCAGATTTTAATGTGTTCGTAGTAAATGGCTCCTTTCATAGTGATTATCATCTCGGCACCGTGCAAAAGCTTAAACTTCGAATGTCTGAATTAAGAATCGTTACGATATCCGCTCTACCTGTGGACAATATTTCTGGAATAAATCCTAAAGAATATTCAGAAAAAGCCGATTTTATTATCTTCACTCAAAAAAATTCTTCAGAAAGCTATTAAAAATTTAAATATTGCACCTTTTTTTAGAAAACGGTCATAAATTCAATTCAATAATGGACATTACAAATGAATTATTTTAAAAAGATATTTTCACTCATATTATTTATTAGTTGTTCTTATGGACAGTACGATATTTTCGAAAGTTCTGGAGATAAAATCCCAGATATCGACTCACTAATTAGTATTATATCTCAATACGATGTTATCTTTCTCGGTGTTGAAAATTTTGATTTAATAAGCAATGTTCTCGATTATGAAATTTTCGATGCTCTAACAGAGAAAAACAAGGATATTGCCTTGTGCCTTGAAATACTTGAAACAGACAATCAAGAGATTGTTAATGATTTTTTAGATGGAAAAATTAGTGGACAGGAATTACATGTCTCTTCTAAAATTGATATAAATATCCTTCAGGTTTTCTTACCACTAATCCAACTAGCCAAAAACAAAGGATTACCTGTCATAGCCGCTAATATACCTAAGAGATTTTGCAGAATAGTCTCGCAATTTGGATTAGAGGAGTTAGGGTCATTGTCTGAACAGGAACAAAAAATTCTCCCCCAACAAACATTTTTTTTCAATGATCGATATAAAGAACTATTCAAAGAAAGACTCAAAGAGCAAAAGACACAATTAGAAAAACAGAATGAGAACATTAATAATCTATACCATTCACATTGTCTTGCAGATGAGAAAATGGCAGAATCGATTTCCAATTTCTTGCATCAGAATCCAGGATATAAAGTTTTTATGATAAATAATTCTTTTCATTCTGATTACAGACTTGGGATCGTTCAGAAGCTTAATATCCGATCCCCCATATTGCGAATTGTAACGATAAAAAATTTTCCAGTGCCAAAAATGGCTAAAATTGATTATAATCAGTTGCTTGATAAATCGGATTTTCTTATTCTAACTTTCCAATAAGAAAATTAATTTAGGAAGTCCAAATAGGAGGTTTGGATGAAACGATGTTTTCTATTGATATTACTACTTATGAGTTTGACATTAGCGAGGGAATGGAGCTTGAATATTGAAATCACTAAAGAAACCACATTCGAGCTTGGGATCGGCATGCAACCTAATGCAACTGATGGCTTCAATCCAAAAGTTGATTATGCAGCACCACCAATTTTGCCTACTGGAATATTTCCATATTTCCCTCTTGAAGACCGCAAATATTCATACCTCAAATCACTTTGGCGGGATATTAGAGCTGAAATGGACTCAGCAAAATGGTCTCTTATAATTCATAGAGGTACAAGCGGAGTGAAGATAACCTGGGCTTCAGATTCGTTACCTCGAGGTTTGTTTACGATTCAAAACGAAAACATGGAAGAACTTAATGGCTTATACATAACTGATGAGAATGATACACTCATCGAAATAAAATACTACAAAACTGAATCAAAGGAACTGGAACCTGAAGGCATAAGATTCAAACTTGACATTCCAGCGCAGGTTAAAGTAATAATTGCCACACAAAACGGAAAAGTGGCAGATATTCTTGAATTGGGATATTTAGAAAATGGAATACATCGCATTCAATGGGATTTCAGTGAAAACACAGAGACAACTTTCTTCTATGCAGTCATTGCGGACGGTATCCAAATTGCTGAAGGCACCTTTTCACCAGTGATGAATAAATAAGTTACTTTTCACGTTTTGCGCTTCAAAAGCTTTGTATAAGCGAAAAAGATCATATTTCTTTAATTTAATAAACAGTTTTTAAAAATAAACTCAGAGGTTAGATATGAACAATCGGGTAACTTTAATTGTTGTGATTTCCATATTAACCTTAGGTATTCTTCTATTTTACGGATGCGCTGATAACAATGGCAATAACCACAAACCCGATAAATCGTACAGATTGAAAATGCAACTTACCGAGAACTCGAGTTCTTTAATACCGACGCTTGACGAAGCAATCGATACGACATCATGGATAGATGTCATTCGACTTAATCCGGATGCAATACCAGCGGAGTCGGTTTTAATAATAATCGACAGCGATTCTATGAAGGATTTAATTTATACATCCATAGATTCAGCTCGATTTGAGCTTGGTGAATTAGAATTTAATCCTACCGATCCCATTGATTTCAAGATGGTAGCTGGAAAAGATTCATTCTTTTCAACGTTCCCCACTCCACCTACAGAAGAAGTTATAATAACTCGTCCAGAAGATGAAGAAACCCTTATAGCAGGTGAATCTTTCGAAATACGTTGGATGTATTCCGGTGACGCTCCCAGTGTAACCACAATCATGATTGTCAAACCAGAGATTCCACAAATTGATTTTCAAACAGATCTTCCCGGAACGACCAAAACATATTTGGTAGCAGATACTTTTACTGCAGGTCATGCTAACTCTCACTTAATAATCTTTGTTGTAGCCCATGAAACTACAGGTTTATCAGAAGATTATCTTGATATGTTTGTCGATATTCGAGTGAGTGATTTACTTCATTGCTTCCTTGGTAATGATGATACAACAACAATCTATAAAGTAACAGTTACAGGCACAGGAATTACTCCCACGATTTCATGGATACCAGATACAACTACTGCGGATTATATGATTGTCTTCGAAACTGCGACAATGGATTCTATGTGGTGGATTATCGGAAATTTCAATAGCCCTATTGAATACGGAACAGTTCCATTTGGTGCAATGGAATTTTTGGAAAAGCGAAATTTAAATGAGAGTATCACTTATTCCTTTAACGTACATTTTACAAACGGTCTATCTGATAAAGCAGAATACACTCCGTAAACTTGATTTTTTAAGTTAACAACAAAGGAATTTCGATGAAAATCGCTTCTAACTGCGCACTCGTTCAAGTGTTGAGTTTGTCTTGCCAGACTTGTGCTTAAATTCTTGTGTTCTAACGTATTCCGAGACTATGTCCGTATGAGATTTGCTAACTGATACAACACCATAACCATTATCCCAAATAGGTGGTGTTTTTAGTGCCATCTCATCAATCATAAATATAGTCGATTGGTGTTTAACAAGTTCCGCAAGAGCTCCTGGTGCAACACCGGGCATTAATTGTGCAAAAAGATGAATGTGATCATTTAAAACCGAGATTGCTACCGGTTTATAGCCAAACTCATCACCGCGACTTGTAAAATAGCCTTGTAAAACTTTTTGCATAGCTGAATTCATCTCAGAGGAATCCTCAGCTACCCGCCAAACTATATGACAATATATTTCCGAAAATCCTACAGGCATTTTTTAAAAATACTTTAAAGTTCGTATTTTTCAAACAAGTTAATAAACAAATTAATAATCATCAAATTCCCCTTGAAATAGCAAAACCTTATATTAAGTTACCTAGAGAACATTTTTCAGGAGTAATCGATGGATAAAACAATAATGGAAAAAGCATACGCAGGAATCGAACTTCCAGAATTTATCGAAGTCGCAAAATACGAAAGAGTTCCCATAGATAAAATAATGGAAGGTGTCGCTGCTGGAACAATTGTTATAACAAAAAATAATGCTCGACCCAGACCCATACGTTCAGTGGGGATAGGTTCAGGTC
>CAZLTJ010000004.1:32450-49996 GCA_964562425.1 uncultured bacterium | reverse complement strand
GTCTTACATAATAAGCATGCACAAAATAGAATTTCCACTTCAGCGAGTTGATCCGATTATGGATGCGGGATTTGGATATGGTGTTGAAGTATGGGACACTTTTATTGCTTTTAGGAACAGGGGATGCTGATCTGGGTGTTATTATTGTTGATGATCCAAATAGTCTATTATATATTTATCAGTCAGACATCCAGACTGGTGATGCACAGGGAATAGCAATTAATCAATTGTATGGGAAGAAGTACCTTGCATTGGCACTAGGCTCGGAGGGTGTGCTCTTTTACGATCTATAAAATCCCTCTAAGCCAAGTCTTATCGGACACCTTGAGACGCCATATGCTTTTAGTGTTGATATTTTCGAGGATGGGTTTATAATTTGTGATAGAGATTAGGGAGTAGTTTTTGTTACGATCTCTTAATAAAAGGAGGTAAAACTGATGGATCTCGCAGATAGCATAAGAAATATTCCAGACTTTCCAAAACCTGGGATTATTTTCAGGGACATTACAACTTTGATTGGCGATCCTAATTCATTTAATGAGACCATTGAAATATTATATGATCGCTATAAAAACATGAATATAGATGTCGTCGCAGCGATCGAATCGAGAGGTTTCATTTTTGGTGGAGCATTAGCAAATAAATTAGGTGTTGGATTTGTACCTATTAGAAAAAAGAACAAACTTCCATGGAATACTATCTCGGAGACTTACGAATTAGAATATGGAACCGATACTCTTGAAATACATACAGATGCAATAAAACCGCGTGAAAATGTGCTGCTTTTGGATGACCTAATCGCTACTGGTGGCTCTCTTAAAGCAGCAGCAAAAATGATCGAAAAGTTAGGTGGAATAATTGTAGATATAACAGTCATTATCGAGCTTGTAGATTTAAATGGTCGGAAAAAAATCGAACCGTATAATCTCTATTCTATAATAGAATTTGGGGGTAAGTAAATCACATCGAATAACTTAGTCAATTTAACTTTATAGTTGCTATTTACTTCTTTAATTAGTCACAAAGCCGAACTCACAAATAACCAGGAAACTCCGAAAGGATATAAATGAAAATTCAATTCTTGGGCGCTGCAAGAAGTGTAACTGGTTCTAAACATCTTATAACAACTACACAAGGAACCAAAATTTTGCTCGATTGTGGTTTATTTCAGGGTCGAAGAAAGGAAAGCAGAGAAAAAAATCGCAATTTACCTTTTACTGCAAACGAAATTGACGCAGTTGTAGTTGGTCATGCACATATCGATCATTCAGGAAATCTTCCAAATCTTGTTAGAAGCGGATACAATAAAACGATTTATACAACCTCACCCACCGATGAACTTTGCCATTATATGCTTCCCGATTCAGCATATCTTCAGGAGCGAGATATTGAATATATCAACAAGAAAAATAGGAAAAAAGGTATCCCACAGATGGATCCAATATACGAGATGTCAGATGCTATGGATGCAATTCGCTTAATTCGACCACATAAGCTCAATACATGGTTCCAAGTTGCTGAGGATGTGGAGGTTATGTTTATTGAGGCGGGACATGTGCTTGGTGCTGCGTTAACAAAACTTCGAATAAAAGAGGGTAGTTATGTTATAAATCTAGGCTACATCGTGGATCTCGGTAGAAAAGGACTTCCACTCCTTAATGACCCCGAACAAATGAGAGATGTGGATTTTGCTCTCATTGAAAGCACATATGGCAATAGAGTTCATGAAAACATTTCAAATGCAAAAGAAGAACTTGCAGAAATAATAAATCGAACTTTCGAACGTGGTGGAAAAATTATTATCCCGTCTTTTGCTCTCGAGCGAACCCAAGAACTTATTTACTATATTGCAGAATTGCATACAGAAAATAGAATCCCAGATATCCCACTATTCATAGATTCTCCTCTGGCAGTTAATCTTACTTTCGTTTTCAGAGAATTCCTCGATTGGTTTGATAGAGAAACTCAAGAATTACTGCAAAATGGTACGGATCCTTTTGATACTGCAAGAATTGAATATGTCCGATCCGTTGATAGATCGAAGGAACTAAATACAATCAAGGAACCTATGATTATAATTTCAGCATCCGGAATGGCAGAAGCAGGAAGAGTATTGCACCATCTTAAGAACAATGTCGAAGATCCTAAAAACACGATAATGATTGTTGGTTTCATGGCTCAAAACACTTTAGGAAGGAAATTTATGGATGGTTTGGAAAACGTTCCTATCCTTGGTGAGCGTTACACTGTTAAAGCAGAAGTTTTTAAATCCAATTCTTTTTCTGCTCATGCAGACAGAGATGAACTCATTGAATACACATCAAGACTTGGACCAGTTAAGAAAATTTTCACGGTACACGGCGAAGAAGCACAAACACTTGAACTGGCTTTAGCACTTAAAGATCTGGATAATCTTAAGGAAGTCCACGTTCCTAACGAAGGAGATGAAGTAGAATTAACTTGATTTCAACAGTTATACTATTTGTCTTTATGTCACTATTAAATAATCATAAGAAGGAGCATCGATGAGTCTATTAGTCGTAGGATCAGTTGCACTGGACAATATAACTACTCCAAAAGGACAGGTCTCAGACTGTCTGGGAGGTTCAGCTACATTTTTTTCTGTTGCTGCAAGCAAAGTATCCAAAGTTCACATGGTCGGTGTCGTTGGAGAGGATTTTGCAGAGATACATCTGGAAAAACTAAGAAACTGCGGAATAGACTTGGATGGACTATATGTAGACAAAGGAAAGACATTCCGTTGGACTGGCATTTATGATGAGGATTTTAGCGATCCAGAAACAATAAGCACTGAACTTAATGTTTTTGCTGACTTTTCACCGAATTTGCCCGATAGTTATTGCAATCTGACTTATATTTTCCTAGGAAACATTCATCCAGCATTGCAGCTTCAGGTTGCTGAGCAAATGAAAAAAACTACTCTTCTGACTGCTGATACAATGAATTTTTGGATTGAAGGCGAACGAAAAAAGTTATTAGATGTCATAAAGAATACTAATATGTTTTTTCTAAATGAATTAGAACTCAGGCTTCTTACTGGACTTAGATCCTCACTAGCAGGAGCCGAAAAATTACTCTCATGGGGACCAGATTGGGTTGTTCTCAAACGGGGTGTTTACGGTTCTATGCTTGTAGGTAAAGACAATGAGCTATTTGTGTTACCCGCATATCCCACAAAAGATATAATAGACCCAACAGGTGCTGGAGATTCCTTTGGCGGAGGAATGATGGGGTATATATCGAGAGAAAACAAGCTAACTAAAGAAACTATCCGTATGGGTCTTGTCTATGGTACTGTTGCAGCAAGCTTTTGCATCGAGGGATTCTCGATCGATAGGTTAATGAATGCTACAGATATGGAATTTCAAAACAGGCTCGAAAAATTAAGAGAAATGACAAGATTTTAATATGTTGCGAAAAATAACCATAATAACAATTATAGCTTTTATCTGTTTATCTGTTTTTGTATCAACAAGCTGTGCGAAAAAAGTTGAGAAACCCACCTTTTCTGGTGAACGAGCATATAACCTTTTATTAGCTCAATGCAACTTCGGTCCACGACCACCGGGAACTGCAGTACACGATACAGTTCTGAATTGGTTGCGAGATTTCATGGATTCCTTAGCTGATGAAACTATTGTCCAATCATTTTCTGGAACAGACTACAAAGGTAAAATTCTCTCGATGGGCAATGTTATAGCTCGGTTTAACTCTAAGAGCAAGAAACGAGTGCTCTTTTGTGCTCATTGGGACACAAGACCTTGGGCAGACCGAGACCCCGACTCACTTAACTGGGAAACACCAATTTTAGGTGCAAATGATGGTGCCTCTGGAGTAGCAGTTCTAATGCACCTCGCTGAAATTCTGAAACACAACTCACCTCCACTTGGGGTGGATATAGTCTTATTCGATGGAGAGGACTATGGGCATGAGGGTGACTTAAACAGGTATCTCATGGGCAGCAGATACTATGCAAAGAACCTGGTAACCAATAAACCGTATTATGCTGTTCTACTCGATATGATTGGTGATAAAGACCTTAAGATTCCAAAAGAGGGCTTTTCAAAAAGAAGATTTGCTCCTAATGTCACCGATTCAATATGGGCAAGGGCTAAGTTATTAGGGTTACCAGCATTTATAGATTCAGTTGGTCCGTGGATGATTGATGATCATCATTCTCTAGCAGCTGTAGGTATTAAAGCAGTAGATATAATCGATTTTGAATATCCATACTGGCACACGCTCGAGGATACTCCGGATAAATGCGCAGCTTCATCGCTCGATCAAATTGGGGAACTTATACTAGATTTAATTTTCAATCCACTGATACTTACTCGATGAGCATTTCGGACAGTATTATGTTACTTTCCGCTGTGTTTAATAAGCCAATCCTGAATTTGTTTTTCTATGTATTCAATGTCCATATCCTTGCTGAATTTCATAGGTTTGCTGATAAATATTTTTAATTTTGCAAATGGCAGTGGAATTAGAAGTCTATCCCACGTATTTAATGCAATTGTGCGCTTTATGACCATTGCAATAGCAATAATCTCCGCACCTGTAACTCGAGCTGCTGCAACTGTTCCGGGTTTAACCTTTTCAGCTGGTCCTATAGGTCCATCTGGAGTTATAGCTACAATTCCGTCGTTTTGCAATTCATGAACTATCTTTCGCAACGCTGTCGAAGCTCCCACTGTTGACGATCCTCGTATGACCTTATATCCAAGCTTCTTAATTGCTCTGGTTACGACTTCTCCTTCTTTCGAGAAACTCACAAGACACTTGACACCTCGGTTTCTAAATGCATAGCCAAAAGGAATTATATATCGGTGCCAAAAAGCATAGATAGCCTTTTTATTCTTGAAATTGCCAGGATCGTAAAATTTTATCCTCCATGTTTTCCCCAGAATTTTAACAAAACCGGGTAAAAAATGCCTTGCTAGGAAAAATAAAAACTTGTCTGTTTTGCTATATTTATTCTTAACATCCATTTTGCATCAATACCTCAATCATTTGCGGAAAAAGCATTGGATTTGCAGTTACAATCCTATCAGAATCAATATGCCACGGATTTCCTTCAAAATCAGATACAATTCCACCGGCTTTGCGAACTATTATTGCACCAGCAGTCATATCCCATGGTTTGAGCTTCAGTTCCCAAAATCCATCCAGTCTGCCGGAAGCTACAAATGCAAGATCTAAAGCAGCTGAACCTAAACGCCTTATACCTTGCACTTTTGGAGTAAAGCTTATGAAATGATTAATATTATTTTCCACATCTGAAGCTATATCATAAGGGAACCCTGTAACCAGAAGAGCATCGGACAGGTTTTCAATATCCGAAACCGAGATTATCTCAGAGTTTAAAGTCGCTGGAAAGTGCTGTGAAGCACTGAATGTCTCGTCTCGAATAGGATCTCGAATTACACCAAGGACAAGTCTACCTCGATGTATATAACCTATAGATATTGAAAACAACGGAAGTCCATGAGCAAAGTTATTTGTGCCATCGAGAGGATCGACCACCCATAGGTTTTCCACGTCGAACACTTGGTTCGGACCAAGTTCCTCAGATAAAATGTTGTGAGAAGGATAAAACTCGGAAATCCGAGACAAGATGAACTTCTCTGAGGCAAGGTCGGATGTTGTTACAAGTTCCTTTTCGGATTTGTGAGCTATTTCTTTGCAACTAAAAAATCCACGCTTCAAAATATTTCCTGCCTTAGATGCCGTAACTATAGTGAAGTTTAACAGTTCTCTCTCCTCGGATTCAGAAAGTTTAGTATTCGTCCAGAATTCGCTTTTTTTATAAAAGCTATCATTGATTTTCATGGTTCGTTCCTTCCAAAAAAGCTTGCCACATTGTCAAAATTTGCAGCAACAAACTCTGGACTGTGAGCATCAGAACCGATGCAAACAATTTTCACACCATACTCAAGTAATATACTAATAATTGGCAAAGCAGGGTAGGGATTTCCTAAACCCTTTCGAATTGCTGAAGTATTTATTTCAATTGCTGAATTCATCGAACTGAGTTCTCGAGCAACGTCTGGTAGAACTTTAGTTTCAATATCCTCGATTCTTTCCTTTCCCCATTTTTCTTGAAGATATTTTTTATATCCATCAAAATGCCCGATTACAGTAAATAATCCGCTTTCTTCAAGCTCGATTATACTATTATAATATCTCGGTATGAAATCCTCAGGTTTAAAGCATTGGAGACAGACTGCAAGTTCTCTTCGGGACGTTATATTTATTGAATTTATAGAGTGAATAGAGCCAATTGTAAATTCCGGTTTAAATTTCTCAATAAATCTATCCAGTAATCCTTTTATTGATGGTACATACGAAAATTCAAATCCCATAACTATTTTGATCTTATCCCGATACTTTTCTTTGAGAAAATTGATTTCATCTACATATATTTTTACTCTTTTATCAGTTGTTAAATATAGATTTCCATTAACTCTAATGAAAGGATCCATAGCTATCCTCGCAGGATTGAAATCAATGTGAGTAGTGAAGCAAATTTTTTTCAGTTTCTTTTTAATAGCACTTTCAACAAATTCCTCTGCAAAGCCTTTGGCATCAAAAGAATATGAGGGATGTATATGACAATCTGTGGATATTAATTCTTTCAAATCATTATCTGTCATTGCTTTCCTTGAAAACTTTTTTTAGTCATCTTAGTTTTTTTATGGGGTGGAATAACTCTAATATGATTTGTAAAAATCCATCCTTTATCTTCCATCCAAACTTCAATTCTATACAATCCCGGCGATTTAATAGGAAAAATTGCATTTTTATCGTTTGTGTGTTCAATTTCCTTTCTGTTCCTAATTAAGACAATCCTTCCAGTCTTTGGAGCTTGAATAAACATTTTCAATTTAGAACTAATAACAATTCTTCCCCCTATGGTGGCAAAATTTCTATCCGATTCTGCCCAGAATTTGAAACCTCGTGCATCACCCCATCGATGATTTGAAATAAAAACTCTGCAAGACATTATCGCTTCAAAGAATTCCTGCTTGGCTTTCTGAAAATCTTTGGGATAAGGTCTTTTTAAAAGCACATGCGTTCTTAATGAGTTAAGTTCGACCTTGTAAGGGAAAACTGTCTTCCAAACCGGTCCCCATATCGTGACCTTGTGACCATGAGCATCCGCTGAGGCAATTCCTACAACCTTTCTTCGCTTGTTAAGCCTATCCCATCTTTCAAGAGTTGTCTTAGGTGGAGATACTAATAAACTCCTCGGTTTAAAAAGGTATTTGAGTTTATTTCCATTTGCTAAGCCTTCAATCCACTCTGACATATGATTCCATATCTCAATGCCATGAAACTCATCTGTTTCCCATTCAGTCCACGGTAAAGGTGGATATTTCTCGAAATCTCTTACTTCATCTGGGTGTGCAATTATCCCCAGTCCACCAACTTGTTTTACTCTGTGAACATATTGTTTTGGCGAAAGATCTCGCGCCAATACAGAATTAACACCAAAAATTAAGAAGTGATTTATTCTATCCTGATCTTCATGTTCATATCCTACGATAACCAAGAGCTTACCGTATAAGCCTTCAATCGGTTTGTGCTTTAATGTCATATGATCAGCAAACATCAAAAAATCTAGATCGTACGACTTACCCATTTCGATAATTTTCCTGTGAGTTTTAGAACCGTCAGAATCCTTAGTATGAATATGAATCACACCAACTTTCTCGATAATGTCTTCAGGTCTTTTCATTTCCCCCTCCGATTTAGTACAAAATCTCGGATAGCAACTGCACCTTTGAGCAACAATAACGGGTCTATAATAAATTCAACGCTAAGATATTGAGCTAACATCTCAGCATCACCACCGGTTAGAATGAGCAACGAGGAATTTTCGGGATATGTATATTTTTTCCATAGAAACTCAACTGCACCAGCAGCGGCTGCAACAATTCCTGCCGAGATGCATTTCTCACTGCTTTTTGCAGGAAATTGAGGTATTACATCTTTAATTTCAAAATTTAGCTGTGAAGTCTCTGCTTGCAACGATTTAAGCATAAGTCCTATCCCAGGCATAATAGCACCACCGAGAAAAATCGCATCCCTAATCAAATCTATTGTTATAGCTGTTCCAGCATCCACAGCAACAATTTGTTTTGCTTGATCTGAGTAGAATATCCATGCACCAACTGCAACAGCTACTCTATCAGCTCCTAAGTATTTTAAGGTGCCATAATCTATCTTAATCGGAGTCTCAATTTCACCGGAGATAATTATAGGTTGAATTTGCATTTCTTGAAGAATTGTTACAGCCATCTCTGTAGATTCCGGAACAACTGAAACCAACACTGCATCGGATGCTCCAGATCTTTGGAAAATACTTCTAAGTTTACTTGACCACGATGGGTCTATCCTGAGAAATGACCATTTCCCACATAATTCATCGCCAACTGTAATATAAATATTTATCCCTCGATTTCCAATATCAAGGGTCAATAGTCGCTCTTTGCGCATAGAGATTAATTATCCTATCTCAGGCAATAATATCAACCTTAAAAAATCCTAACTTTAACATTGATAAATTTACCGGGGTCTTCTTTTATAGCTTTAACAATAGAATCCACCGATGAAATGGTAGAATTTAACGCATCATAAAGTTCCCGTTCGTTAATTGCTGCACCTAAAGTACCCTGACTTTTTTCTATTCTTGTAATAATAGTATCAAGCCTAGTAACTATACTGTTAATATTAACATAGAGACTTGTATCATTGATAAATTTCTTAAAAGTTCCCTTGCTCGTTCTCATAGTATCGGTCAACCATACAAGAGCTTGAATAAGAGTGTCAAGATGAATGTAAAGATCTGACTCATTGAAAAGATGACCAATAGTTCCCTCATTTCTTACTACTTTTTGACCTACGTTTTCCATTACGTCCAGAAGCTCCCTGAGTTCTTGAAAAAGAATTGGATTGTTCACAAGAAGACCTATAGTTCCCGTACCTTCATTGATCTTTGTAACAATTTCTTTAGCGGAATGAACAGCTTTCGTAGCATCATCTACAATCCATGAACTTTGTTGAAGTAATGCCTCAAAATCCACTGGACTGGTACTCTCCAAGTAATCCCCATCCTTAACTATCGGTTTATCCGGATCCCCAAGGGTCATTGCGAGATATTTATCCCCCAATAATCCAAGAGTGCCGATTCGAATTTTACTATTCGACCTTATAAGTTTTCTATACGAAGATTTAATTTTCATTCTAATTTCAACTCTCGGGCGTTTGAGGCTGTCATCGGGGAAAAAATAAATGCCCGTAACCGATCCCACACTAACACCAGCCAGCCACACTGGAGCACCATCCTTGAGACCGCTAACATGGTCCATACGAGTTCGGAGTTCAAAACGGCTTTTTAGAAGACCTTCCTGACCGCTTACGATTATTATTGCTGCCATACATAAAAGAAGAGCAGACGTTATAAAACCACCAACAGCTATTCTTCTATCGGCAGAAACATGTGCCATATTATTCCTCCATTAATTTCGAATAATACATCGATTTAAAATATATTACAAATATCTAATTTTATAACACATTTCTATATAATAAAAAAACCTAATAGCCATTAGTTTCATTTCTCATTTTTCCTACTTGCAGTAAATCGCTTAAAAACATTTTGGGGAACTGCATCATCTAAAAACTTTTGTAATTCCGGTACTTCGGCGTTTAAAAGATCTTTCTCGTTTCCCGAAAATACAATTTTCCCATCATCAATAAACACAAAATTATCACCAACCGCCAACGCGCTAATTATATCGTGGGTAACAACGATAGATGTGGCGGAAAAATTCTCTGTGGTCCTTATAATTAGTTGTATTATTCTCGCTGCAGTTGAAGGATCAAGACCAGTAGTAGGTTCATCATAGAAAATAAAATCCGGATTAGAGATCAAAGCCCTTGCTAATCCTACACGTTTTTTCATTCCTCCCGATAATTCACCAGGAGTTTTTTGCATGGCTTCAGGTAACTCAACAAATTCCAAAAGTCGCTTTACTCGGGAATCAATTTCCTTATACGGCAATTTCGAGTGTTCAATAAGAGGAAATGCAACATTTTCCCAGACAGTTAACGAATCGAAAAGCGCTGAACCCTGAAAAAGCATGCCTATACGTTTTCTAATCTCGTTTACTTTCGATTCTTTTAAATTAGTAATATCTTGTCCTTCAAAAATTATCGAGCCACTATCTGGAATAAGAAGACGGAGTATAATTTTCAAAAGAACACTTTTACCACATCCCGAACGACCCATAATTACAGTGGTTTTGCCGGGAGGTATTATAAAATTTATTCCTTTAAGAACTGGGTTGCCCTCAAATCCTTTATATATATCCCTTATTTCGATCATATTACCAAAATCCATATTAAAATCTGAGTAATGAAATAATCACCAACCAAAATAGCCACAGACGAAATAACCACAGCTTTGGTTGTGGATTTTCCCACTCCTTCAGTCCCACCTGTCGTATTCAGTCCAGTATAACATGCTATCCATATAATCATAATAGCAAATATAATAGGTTTTGTTAAACCCATAATTAAGTCATTAATAGTTAAGGGTTGCAAAGCGGTTTTCCAGTAGAATACTGGAGTAATTCCGAATGCTGCAGTAGCAATAAATAAACCACCCAGAATCGCAATACCATCCCCTAAAATAGTAAGGCAAGGTATAACAACAAGACCTGCTAAAAACCTAGGTATTACAAGCTTTTTCACCGGATCCGTTCCCATAGCTCTAAGGGCATCGATCTGCTCAGTAACTTTCATAGAACCCAACTCAGCTGCAATACCCGCTCCTACACGCCCAGTAATAACCAACGCTGATAGAACAGGACCAAGCTCGCGGATTATTGACATAGAAACCAGAGTTCCAATATACATCTTCGCTCCGAAAACTGCTAATTCATGTCCGGTTTGCAGCGCAAAAATCATCCCTGTAAAAACACTGGTCAGGAGAACAATGGGCAACGATCCGATGCCTATACTATACATCTGCTTAAAAGTCTCATCGGAATAAAAAGGTCTCTTAAACAATCCAATGATAATTCTATCACCCAAATAAAAAAACTCAGCTACCGATATGAGAAATTTAACCAAACCCTTAAACATTACTCATTATCCTCTAAGAGGTATCCACCGGTAGTTCTCTTTCGTTTAATAGCTTGTTCAACCCTTTCCACAAAAGACTCAGCCAAATTTTCACCATATATCTTCAGCATAAAATTAGTTGCAATAACTTCGAGTATTACCGCTATATTTTTCCCGGGAGAAATTGGTATTGTAATTTTAGGAATTTGGACATTAAGGTAAGTAGTGGTTTTCTCAGTTAGACCTATACGATCACATTCCACAACTTCATTCCAAAGTGAAAGGTGAATATTAAGTTCTAATCTTTTTTGAAGTCTTATGGCTTGAACCCCAAAAAGCTTCTCTAAATCTATAAGTCCAACACCGCGAATTTCCATGTAATGACCTTGCAACTCTGTAGGATAAGCTTTAAGTATATTGTCGCTGAATCGTTTAATAACCACAACATCGTCGGCAACTAACCTGTGTCCCTTTTCTACCAGAGCAAGCGCACATTCACTTTTACCAATTCCGCTTTTACCTGTCAAAAGAATGCCTACACCAAAAACATCTACCATTGTACCATGTACAGAGATTGATGGAGCAAAAAAGCCATCCAACCAAGCGGAAACTGTGTCAATAAGCTCAACTGTTCTTAGCTTACTAACTATTAGAGGAATTCCTACAATGTTAGCCAATTCTATCATTGTCGCTGGAGGTTCTAAATTTCGAGAAATTATTATGCATGGAATATCAAATTCTAAAAGTTTTTCAATACATTTTCTCAGTTCTGCAACACCCAAACTTTTCAGGTAAGTAAGCTCAGTTTTACCAAAGACTTGAATGCGGTGATATGCAAAGACCTTATACCAACCCATTAAAGCCATGCTTGGACGATTAAGATATTTCGTCTCAAGCGTTTTTTTCAGTCCAGATTCACCAGCTATTAAGACTAATCCTAGTCTATCCTTAAGATTCTCTAAAAAATCTTTGATTGTAATTTTTTCCATTTTTAATTACCTTTTTTAAAAATTTCCAATTCCAGGTCATTACCTTCTTATTGCTTAATTGCTTCCTTAATTCTTCTACGTTTGCCCATAACTATAAAATTAAAAAAACCTGAGATCATTCCCAGTCCGAAAGAAATATGTATACCAAAAAGAATAATTGGCAATAGAAAAAGTATGAAAAAATTCTTTCTTCGGAAAACCTGCTCGATAGAAACCACTAACGAAGTTACTACATATAAACCAAAGCTTATAGCGGCTATGATAATCGATGGTTCCCAAAGAAAATGCAATATAGAAAAAATTATTAAAAAAATAATGAATAATGAAGGAACAAGATGACGAAGTTTAACAGCACCTTTATATGAACCAATCATGAAAGCTCTCCAATATGCACTGTAGAAATATCTTCGACATAACGATGTTATCGACTGCCTATTGTGATAAAATATTTTCAGGTCGGGTTGAAACCAAAATTTTGCACCACCAGAAATACACCTTTGATTGAATTCATAGTCCTGATTTCGAGTTAGTCGCTCGTTTAAATATCCAAATTTATCGAATAGTTTACGTTTGTAAACAGGACACCATGGATTATGTATCCATCCAGCTTTTTTACCAACACGTGAGGATGTATTCCCGAGACCGAAAGGGGTTTCCAAAGCTGTAGAGGTCAGTTTATCCAAGAATGTATTTTTCCCTGAACCAATGGAAAAAATTCTGCCACCTATGCCGTCTGCCTCTTTTTCTTGTAAAATTGTTATCGTATTCGTTATAAAATCGTTAGCCATATAGGAATGTGCATTCAAAAACATTATAAGATCACCTGTTGCAGCTTTAATTCCTGTATTCAACCCTTTAGGTGTATCACCCCTCGGATTGCTTAGGATTTTTACATCAATATCGCTTTTATCTGCGAAATTCTTTATTATCTCGGGTGTATCATCAGAAGAATCGCTATCCACTAAAAGCAATTCCAGAAAATCGTGCGGATAAGTTTGTACTTCAATAGATTTTAAACACTCCCCAAGATATTTCTGTTCATTTCGCGCGCTGATCACTATGGACACTTTTGGTTTTTTATTCATAACTGTAAAATAAAAAAACTTTTTAATGTGTGAAGGTCAAAGTTATTTGAATAGCAATTATATTTTTATATTCAGTTTATTGCATTATTAACTGAAAATTAAAAACTTTCTCTACTCGTTTTAAAAATCGGTTTTCACGAAATATGTTACAAATCATACCAATTGACATATCGAAATAAATAAGTTATTTAGAAATGATGTTCCAGCATTTCAAGTGAGGAAATATAGCAATTAATTCGATTAAAACCTTTAATATTCAATTTTACTGGAGGTTCTTACATGTTACCGCCTAAAGCAAAAAAAGTTCCGAAAATTAGAAATCTTCATAACGATAAATTTGTTGATGACTATTTCTGGCTAAGAGATAAATCTAATCCAGATGTCATCTCATATCTTGAAGCGGAGAATGCATACACAAAGGAAATGACAGCACATACTGAAGAGTTTAGAAACAAGCTTTACGAAGAGATGAAAAGCCGAATAAAAGAAACCGACCTTTCGGTGCCAGTGAAAAAAGACCAGTACTACTACTATCATCGCACAGAGGAAGGGAAACAATATCGAATATACTGCCGAAAAAAGGATAGCATAGATGCAGAAGAAGTCATACTGGATGTTAATAAACTCGCTGAAGGTAAAGATTTTTTTATGATTGGAACATATAATATAAGCCCAAACCACAAGCTTCTCGAGTATTCATCGGATATAGACGGTTCTGAGCAATATACTATTCATATCAAAAATTTAGAGACGGGAGAGCTGCTCACAGATGAAATTCCCAACACATATTATTCTGTCGAATGGGGTAATGACAATAAAACACTTTTTTATACCGTTCTGGATGATGCAAGAAGACCGTATAAGCTTTTTAAGCATACTTTAGGAACCGATTATAATGAAGATGTTTTGATACATCATGAGAAAGATGAAGCTTTTTTTGTAGATCTTCTTAAGACGAAAAGCAAGAAGTTTATTCTTCTTGCACTGCACAGTATGAATACCACAGAGATTCACTATTTGGATGCAGACAATCCAATGAACCAATTTCAAATAATTCAGCCACGTCAAAGAAAAATTGAGTACGAAGTGGAACACCGAGGAGATCGATTTTATATCGTTACAAACGATAATGCAACTAATTTTAAGGTTATGGAAGCACCGATCGATAACCCCTCAAAGGAGAATTGGAAGGAATTCATTCCCTATAATCCTGCAATTAAGATCGATTTCGTGGAATGCTTTGCCAATTACATTGTCGTTCATGAGCGTCAGAACGGCTATAAACAGATTAGAATAATTAACATGAATGATAATAGTACCCATAACGTTGAATTCCCAGAGCCAGTGTATTCATATTATTCTAATCTATATCCAGACTATAATTCCAATATCCTCAGATATACTTACTCCTCGTTAATAACCCCTCAATCAGTTTTCGATTATAACATGAAAACTGGGAGTCGCGAGCTTAGAAAACAGTATGAAGTCTTAGGGGGCTACAACCCATCTTTGTATGAGTCAAAAAGAGTTTATGCCACAGCATCAGATGGCAAAAAAATACCTATTTCTTTGCTCTTTAAGAAGGGAACAATGCAAAACGGAAAAAATCCGCTTTTACTTTATGGTTATGGCTCATACGGTGCTACAATAGATCCAATGTTTAATTCGAACAGATTCAGTTTAATAGATCGAGGATTTATTTTTGCCTGTGCTCACATAAGAGGAGGTGGTGCTATGGGTAGAACATGGTATGAGGATGGCAAACTTCTAAAAAAGAAAAACACATTTGCAGATTTCATTGCATGTGCAGAAAATCTAATAACAGAGAAATACACGAATTCAGATAAGCTAACTGCAATGGGTGGTAGTGCTGGAGGTTTGCTAATGGGTGCTATAACAAATATGAGACCCGATTTATTTCATTCAGTTGTGGCTCAGGTTCCGTTTGTGGATGTTATAAATACGATTTCCGATCCAAGTTTACCGCTAACTGTTATTGAATGGGACGAATGGGGTAATCCTCAAGATAAGGAATTCTACAAATACATGAGATCGTATTCGCCATACGATAATATTGACCCCAAAAACTATCCTAAAATGCTGATCACTTCAGGACTTAACGATCCAAGGGTCAGCTACTGGGAACCAGCGAAATTCACAGCGAAACTTAGAGAGCTAAAAAAAGATGACAATATTCTTCTTTTGAAAACAAATATGGGTGCTGGTCATTCTGGTCCATCTGGGAGATATAACTATCTCAAAGAAATTGCATTCGAATATGCTTTCATGTTGGACCAACGGGGTATCAAAGAATAATAAATTTCGAAAATAAATAACAATGCCTTTATCTGATACAGAATTTGTTAATCACGGTTACAGCGAAAATATAGCCAATTGGTCGTTGGATACTGATATTATCTACCTCAATCACGGTTCGTTCGGTGCATGTCCCAAATGTATACTTGAAAAGCAAACGCAGTTCAGAACTATGATGGAGCGTGACCCGTTGAATTTTTTCATCCGTGAGCTCGAGGGTTTAATTGAACACAGTCGAAATGAACTTGCTAAATTCATCGATGCGGATGCAGAAGATCTAGTTTTCGTTCCCAACGTGAGTTATGGAGTTAATACCGTACTGAAATCACTTGATTTTAAAGCTGGGGACGAAATAATTACTACGGATCATGAATATTTTTCCTGTGCCAATGCACTCGATACTGTCGCATCGAAAACCGGTTGCACAATTATTGAAGCCAAGCTCCCATTTCCGGTAAACAATCCCGATCAATTGGCAGAATCCATACTTCAATGTATCACGCCCAGAACCCGGCTAATATTAATCGATCATGTTACCAGCAAAACTGGAATTGTACTTCCTATCGAAGATATAGTAAGCAAAATGTCCAGCTTAGGTATTGACACTCTGATCGATGGCGCTCATGCACCAGGAATGCTTCCTTTGGACATAAAAAAAATAAATCCTTCCTATTACACTGGGAACTGCCACAAATGGTTATGCAGTCCGAGAGGTGCAGCATTTTTGTGGGTTCGCAAAGATCGGCAACTCCTCATTCATCCCCTTGTAACAACGTATTTACCCGGTGAATATAAAATTAATCGTTCCAACTTTCAATTTGAATTTATTTGGTCAGGAACAAGCGATTTATCCGCAATTTTATGCATTCCAGAGTCGATAAATTTCTTCAGCTCATTGTGTCCTGATGGATTAGAAAGATTGCGATATAATAATCGCCTTCTGGCTCTTAAGGCTCGCAATATATTATGCGAAGCCTTGAATGTCGAGCCACCGGTCCCTGAAAGTATGATGGCATTTATGGCTTCAATTCCCATTCCAGATCGTGAACGCGGCAAAATATGTCCTTTCAGTTTTATTGACCCAGATCAAACATTATTGTATGAAAAATATAAAATATCAGTGCCAATTCTTTCCTTCCCTGATCCACCAAAGAGATTAATTAGAATTTCAGCTCACGTATACAATACACTCGCTCAATATGAATTTTTGGCAGATGCGCTCAGGGAAATATTTAAACTTTGAGAGCATATCGACGATTCAAAAACTATTTGACAACTTAAATTAATGTATTATTTTGAGTAAAAAATAAGGAGAACGGTAAGAAAATTAAAAATATCTCGATTTAAATAGGAGATATCATAATGAAAAAAATATTATTCGTTTTGTTATTGTTAGGGGTCGTTTGTTTAAGCTTTGGTAATAATTTTGTCGATAATGGCGCAAAGCCGGGTGAATTATATATTTATTACGGTCTTGAGCCTGTTCCAGGTTCTGGCGAAGCAATTTTTTATTTCTCACCGGATACAGGAAGAACTTTAATCGAAAAAGATACGATCCCTGGAACTACATTTTATTCGATAGCAGCAGATGAATCGACCGGAATTGTGTATGTTAATAATTCTTGTTTATGCTATATTAGTTATAATTATGGATTAAACTGGATATATAAGCCTTCGCTCACTGGTGGTAAATTTCATAGTGGTTTAAAACCAGGGGAAGTAGCTAAAGCTTTTGGTTATTGGAGTCTCGACTATGGAGAAACAGGATTCCATGGAGCCTTACATGGCTGGGTACCAATTCCATTGGGTGATGCTGATGTGGGAGTACATCCTGGTGCGCTTTTTGTTCTTGTTGTTACCGGCGCTCTAATTGCAACTTTCGATTATAGTGATAATTATGACACTCTGTGCATTCTCCCTTATGGTGGAATAATAAGATCTGGTGCTAAAAATGCTGAAATGTTTGCTGTTATAAATCGTAATGTATATTATAGCCACGATG
>CAZLTJ010000004.1:0-32350 GCA_964562425.1 uncultured bacterium | reverse complement strand
ACAAGTAAAATTTTTTGGATGAAGTAAAAGAGGTGAATCATGCGTTATTTATTATGTTATTACTTATTAAGAATTCAACATGAATTATATAGAGAAATAATGAAATTGAGAAATAAAAGCGAATTTGTTGTGAATTAAGGCTATTTTAAAAATTATTATTCTAATCGGAGGGCCGGGGACTCGAACCCCGAAGGGAGTTAACATCCCGGCGGATTTCAAATCCGCTGCCTTACCAATTAGACTAGCCCTCCACATTTGGTCGACCATTTGCTTCGATCCAGCCATTGAAATTATAATAAAACAAAGTTCAAGTCAAGAGGTAAACAGCCATTTTTTTAATCTGCGATTTTATTGAGTAGGATAGTATAAAACTCTATTTAAGCGCTTTGAGAATGTCGTAATATTGCTATCGAAAGCCACGAATCAAATTTTTGTACGTCTGGAAACCGGTCAATCAAAAATGTTCTTTAATTATTGTAGTTTTTTTTTACAAATTTATCCATTTCTCAAACCATCAGGAATTTCCCGGTCAGGTTGAAGCGCCTGAAGTGCCCTATAACCCTCGAGCATGTGTTGTTCTGCAGTTTCACTATCTCCATTGAGTTCATGAATTCTGGCTATCATATACCAATGCGTAGGCTCCTCTGGCTCGATTCTCAATGCTCTCTCGAGATAATCCAAGCCTCGTCCAATATCTTCATCCTCAGCAACCAGAACGCCTAACGTAGACCACGCTATAGCCAATTCTGAATCCAATTCCAATGCTTGAGAAATTGAATCCTTAGCCTCATCCCGCATCCCAGCTTCAAGCTGACATAGAGCAATGTTATAGTATAAAAATGGGATTTTAAGTCCAATTTTTTGCGCGTTTTCTATGGCATTTGTAAAAGCTTCTTCTGCATGACAAAACTCACCAAGTTCGTAATAACATCTCCCCAAATCGTTAAGAACATCCCAACTTAGTTCTGAATTTTCGGTTGTGAATATTAATAGTATTTGTAACGCTCTATCAAAGAGACCATGCTCGATCATAATAGCAGCTTCCGCTCTGTTTGCCCACATTCCAATCTGCTCATGTTCCTTTGAATATGCTAAGAATTCTGCTGCTTCATCAAGCCTTTTAAGCTTTGCTAACGATAGAGATACCATACCTGCAATTTCAATTGCATTGGGACGAACTCGCAAAGCCTCGCCAAGAAGAATTAAAGCATCGTCGTATTCTGCTTTATAGAGCTTGATAAGTCCTAATTTGGATAGAACTTTGAAATCCTCTGGATACTCAGAATGCAAAATCTGAAGCTTCAATTCCGCATCGAAGACCTGTCCCTTAGCCATAAATTGCAAGGCTTCCTCAAAATTTTCTCTGTATTCTGAATCGTTCATTTTGTCGCATCGATATAGTCGATTAAAATAAAATAACAGTATTCAAAAAACCTATTAGATTTTTTAAGGATAGCAAGTTAACAAATACTTTGGAATTTTTTCTAATTGTCATAACTTTTCCCTTCACAGGAGGAGGTAATATGAATGCAATAGTACTCGCTGCTGGTAAAGGAAATCGAATGAAATCTGACATTCCAAAGGTTCTTCATATTCTTGCTGGAAAAACTCTTATAGACAGAGTGCTCGATAACATTTATAAAGCTGGCATCGACACAATTGCTGTTGTCGTGGGCTTTATGAAAGATATGGTTGTCCAACATCTTTACGAAAGACCAGAATTTCCGAAAATGTCAATCGCAATTCAGAAACAACTGTTAGGTACCGCGGATGCTGTTAAATGTGCATTACCTGAAATGCCTTCCAAAGGAACAGTCCTTGTGCTTTGCGGCGATGTACCATTAATATCTCCTAAAACAATAAAGAGATTAATTAATTATCACAAAGAAACATCTGCAGCAGCCACAATTCTTACTGCAATTATGGACAATCCAAAGCAATACGGCAGAATTATTCGTTCCGATGATGATAGTGTTATTTCAATTGTTGAATATAAAGATGCAACCGAAAATCAGCAAAAAATCAAGGAAATCAATTCCGGTACATACGCATTTGAACTTGAGCACTTACGCTCAGCACTAAATATTATTCGAACGGATAATGTTCAGCAGGAATACTATCTCACCGATGTCATCAAAATTCTTCGCACAAAAGCGCACAGAATTTCCGCATTAATCGTCGAGAATTCAATAGAAGTCGAGGGTGTAAACTCATTTGAGCAACTGATGACGTTGGAAAAATATTGTAAGAAGATCGGCAATTAAATAAACTAACATTTTTATACTCAGTTGTATTAGATTCATTAGCAAGAACATTCAATTTTTTATACTCGTTTTGAAGCATACCGAACAATTTTAATTGTACAATTCGCTTAATTCCATTCTTTTAATCTTCATGTGTTCCGATAATAGTTTTCACTCTTTTTGTTAGCTTTTCTGAAATATTATCCGCTACAATATATCCTGCAGGTAATACTAATAGAGTCAACACTGTAGCACTGATCAAACCTCCAATTGCTGCAACAGCCATAGGCGCTCTCATCTCGGAACCCTCAGTAACAAAAATAGCCATAGGTAACATTCCCAGAATAGTCGTTAATGCCGTGATAATAATTGGTCTAAATCTTACAACTCCCGCTCTTTCAATGGCTTTGTCTCTGTCCATTCCCTTCCGTCTTAGTTGGTTAATGTAGTCGATAAAAACAATACCATTGTTGACTACAATACCCGCCAGAATCATAATCCCCATAAACGAAGGCATAGATAAAGTCTTTCCGGTAATAAACAGTGCCCAGAATACACCTATCGCTGCCATAGGCTGTGTAAACATTATCACTAAAGGATGAAGAAACGATTCAAACTGCGCTGCCATAACCATGTAAACAAGAAGAATTGCTGCTAATATAGCTATTAAAAATGCATTAATCATGTCTCTATATTCCTCAGCGGCTCCTCCAATGTGATATGAATAATCCACTGGCCAAACTGCTTCTTGTTTGGATAAGTTTTTCAAATACTTTTGTACTTTTCCCACTTCTCTATTTAATTTTCCACCCTCAACCACCGAAGCGGTCACAGAGACCTTTCTCTGCTTTTCATCTCGCTCAATTTGAATCGGACCGGTTGTTTCCTCAATATGTGAAACTTGAGAAAGCGGAACTACCAATCCTGCAGAATTAACAATAGGGAGATTTAATATATCTGCCATATTCGATCTTTCCTCAGGCTTAAGCAAAACAATAATATCTATAAATTTACCATCATCATTATATCTTCCAGCAAGCGAACCTATAGAATATGTTCTTATTGCATTAGCAACTTCCGAAATATTCAGTCCAAAACGTGAAGCTTTCTCTCTATCCACAAGAATTCTAAATTCCGGCTTCCCCTTTTTATAAGAAATATCGACATCGGTTAGATTCGGATTACTATTCATTTCATCGGATATAATTTCAGCTAATTCGTTAAGTTTTTTAAAGTCAGTTCCATAAAGTTTAACATCTATAGGATTCGCCGAACTGCCAAAACTCATTTGTGACATATCCTGCACAATAAATCTAGAATTTGATAGAACAGGAAAATTCTCTCTCATTTTATTCATCGGCACAGACGTAGAATGAGTTCTTTCTCCCCTTTCATTGAATACAAGAATTATCGCTCCTTCATTAGTTTCTCCGGTCATACTCCCGAAAGCTATATCAAACTCAGTGCCTTCTGTAGAACCTACTGTGTATCCATAGTGAATTACATCCGGGTCATCCTTTACATCTTGAATAAGATCTTCCGCAACTTTTTTAGTCTGTTCCATGGGGCTTCCTGGAGGCATGTAAAATAATGCTTGACCGAATTCTTGTTCCATTTTCGGTAAAAATTCACCACCAATAAACGGTAGAAGTCCAAGAGATATTCCAAAAAGAATAAATGCTAAAAAAATTGTTAAACCTTTATGCTTAACTACCCATCGTAGAAATATGCTGTATCTGTTGAGAATGCTTCTAAACCATTCTGTACCTTCCATGCTTCTTTTATGCTTCTTTTTAAAAATTTGCGCAGCAATAACTGGAACTAATGTCATTGCAACGAACAATGAAGCTAAAAGCGAGAAAGTAACCGGTAAGGCTAATCCTCTTGAAAGTTCTCCAGTGATCCCTGGGACAAGCATCATAGGAACGAAAACTGCTATTGTTGTTAATGTCGATGCTGTAATAGCCATCCCAACTTGTGAGGCACCTTCGCTAGCAGCAACTTTTCGTGTTTCCCCTTCCTCAATCTTCCTGTATATATTCTCTATGACAACGATAGCATTATCAACTAACATTCCCACACCAAGAGCTAAACCACCTAATGTCATTAAATTTAACGAATAACCAGAAAAATAAATCGGTATGAAAGTTGCAATAACAGAAAACGGAATTGCAAGTGAAATAGCTAAGGTTGGTCTCCATGTTCTTAAAAATACGAATATCATTATAACAGCCAGAATAGCACCCACTATTGCATTGCTGCTTGTCTTATACGTAACTTTTTTTATTATCTTCGACATATCAAACAACGATATGATTTTTATATTTGACGGTAAAATTTTGCTTAGTACTTCAACCTCCTTAAGCACCTTATTCATTACTCTAACAGTGTTAGCCCCAGACTCTTCCATAATCATTAACCAAATTGCATCTTCATCATCTATTTTTGCCACACCTCGAACATCCTTAAATCCTTTTCGAACATTTGCTATTTCCATAAGATGGATAGGTTGGTAATCTTCTGTAAGACCAACAATTACATTTTTAATATCTTCAATCGATTTATATTCGCCATAGGTTCGAAGTAAATACTCTTTATTCTGTCGAGTAAGGTATCCTGCAGGAAGATTTACATTGTTGAATGCAAGAGCCATTATGATTTGCTGAGCATTAATTCCCAATGCTTCCAACCTAGTTCTATCTAATTCAATCCTTATCTCATTTTTTCTGCCACCAGATAGAGAAACACTGGCAACACCATCAAGCCTTTGAAGACGATGCTTAATAAAATCCTCTGCAATTCTTCTCAATTTCTCAGGATTTCCTGCACCAATTATGGCAAAGGCTCCAGCAGGCATCATTGAGATGTCAAACTTGAAAACCAAAGGATCCGAAACATCAGAAGGCAAAAAGGCTTTATATAAACTAATTTGATTCCTGATATCTTGCGCTGAAAAATCTAGGTTTGCACCCCACTCAAATTCAACCATTACGACAGAAACACCTTCACGGGAAAACGATTTAACCGACTTTACTTTGCTTATCGAAGACATTAATTCTTCAATTGGTTCCGTGAGCATACGTTCAACATCTTCAGGTGCTGCACCTTTCCAAGTAGTCATGACAGATATTACAGGATAACTGAAGTCCGGCAAGAGTTCTAAACTCAAGTTATATAAGGAAAAAAGACCTAAAACAATTATAATTCCTATAATCATTGTAATTGCAACAGGTCGCTTTACTGATAATCCTGGTATGTTCAATTTACTCCTCCTTTTCAATATTCAGGTCGAAATGAAAGTATTTCAGCTTAAAAAAAGATAATTAACAAATTTAGTCAAATATTATTATTAATCTAAAATTTGTATTTCCTTACACAAAAATATCTGACCCTATGTTTAGTTACTGACTATAAGGTCAGATAAAGTTTATTCCCGAATTTCAAAATGTCAAGTGAAAACAAGTAGGTTTGGAAAGTTAATTAGGATGTTATTTTAAAAGATAATCTTTTCCGATTCAGAGAATTTACCATCCATCGCACGTACAAGATATATACCACGCAAGAAGAGTGCCCATACATCTCTGAATCGTAATAGACAAAAATCAAAACTCAAATCCTAAATGCAGAAAACAGTTGGTGCATCAAAAAAACAATAGAGTATGTTTCCCATATAACTTACAGAATTTGAGAGTGCTGATATAATTCAAAACAATAATGATGAGGCATAAATTAAGAACTGAAAGCAATCGCGAGAAATAAAGAGAGAAATTGCAAAAATATAAATTAACAAATTAAATTACCTAAAATAGTCACGCTACCAGATCTGAGCCATCGATATTGAGAATTAAAAAATTGCTAAGCTTCTTCTTCCTTTTCAGTGTTCCTACTCCTATCAAACCGAGATGCCAGTATACCTATTAATGGGATCGTCCACAGCTTTCCCTGAAGAACCATTATTACACCTACAAGTGATGCTAGTGCCGCGAGAAGCAATGCAGCTTTCCAAAAAACAGCCCCAAGAAGTGCTATAGCTTCAAAAAGAAAGAGAATAATGCCCTGTTTAGCGTGTTTATAGGCAAATCGATTGTTTCTCCCCTTAAAGAATGGAATGAAACAAAGAACTGGAATATAGGAAAGAATAGCCATCGACTTATATTCTTCAATCTCTTCAGGAGTCAATTCATCTTCAATATCCTGCTCCTCAGCATCTCGCTGTGGCACGAAATCCTTAAAAAAATTGAATGTTTCCTCAACTTTCATAAACTATAACTTTCGTTAGAAGTTTATTTTTGCCTCTACAGTAAATTCAGGTAAAAATTAGTGTATTTCTTTAAGTATATCAAGAACAATATCGAGTTATCTAAGTTAATTAATAATTCAAATATGATTAGGTATTAATAAAATACTTATTAAACTTTGGCAAACCTATAATTTACCGAAGTACACTCAAAAAAGTAACCTTAGGATTTTATATCACAGATACTTAGGCATTTTCTAAAAGAACAATTATTTAGGTATTCCCTGAACTTCCATTTGCTGGGCCTGCGGTTGCTGTTGATCAATATCTGGAACGAAATTACTTTCGATTCTCGTTAGAAGAACAATAACTCTATTTCTATGTTCACTATTAGGGAATCGATGAAGAAATTCTCTATATATATTCTTAGCCTCAAAAGGTTTGTTTTTTATCTCAAGACATCGGGCAATACCGATCATAGCTTCATCCGTCCGAAAGAAATTAGGATAGTTATCTAGAAGCCTTTTATAGTTTTCACTTGCCATATCAATTAGACTTTTATCCTCATAAGCAGAGGCAAGACCCATAATTGCAGCAGCAGTTATGTCACTGTCTGGTTCGTCAAGTGTTAAGAATTTTTGATATGTGGCAATCGCGGAATCGAGAAATCCCATAGAATAGTAAAGATGACCGAGAAGATACACAGCATTTCGTGCCTGAGGACTTTTACCGTAACGATTCACTAACGATCTCAACGTATCAAACGATGCTTGATATTGTCCAGCATCAAGTAGAATATAAGCAATGCCAAGTCTTTCCTCCGCTGCCTTTATCCGAGCTTTCTTATATGAAAAAAATGATAGAATAATTATTACAATTGCAACTGCAATACCCATGTAAATAAGAGCTTTTCTGGGTTCATTTCTTACGTTTCTATAGAACTTTGTGATATCATCTACAAATTTATCATGTTTAAGTTCGTGTTTATCTATTCTCTTTGCCATATTCTACCGCCTTTTTTGGGCATGAATGTATAATTGAGATTCGAATCACCTATTTAAAATTATAATGTCCAGAAATCAAGTATAATTTTTCAAGAAATATCATTTCTAAATAATCATATAGAATACAATGAAAAATACAAAGAAACAATCAGATTAAGAAATCCTTGTTGAAAAATTGAATATAAAGCTCTGCTTTAAAGTGATACAGAAATCATAGCCAAAAAACCGAACATTATTCATATACAACCTCTATAAAAGTTTTTCATAGGGATCATAAAGCTTCCTATATTCAAGGATAGCATACCTATCCGTCATTCCTGCGATATAATCTGCAACAATCTTTTTTACGGAGTTGTTATTCAGACGTTCGCGAGAGGTTTTTGGAAGTTGGTTTGGCTCCGTACAATACGCTCTAAACAACGATTTTATTATAAATTTTGCCTTTGTCGCCATTCTGAGAACTTTGTAATGTCGATACATATTATTTAGCAAAAAATTGCTTGCATAACCTAATTGCTCTTCTATATCGGAGGAAAAACTTATAAGTGGATCATTAAGCAATCTAACAGAATCCACATCCTGCGGATTTGATTTCTCTATCCTCTTTTGCGATTCCGAAATAACGTCTGTGGCAAGAATATTAATAAGAGCTTTAATACATTGTGCTCTAAGCACTTCTTCCTCAACATTCCCACATTTGGAAAGGACATTCTCAAATATTTCTCCCCAGAGAGGAAATCCTTTCTTCAATTCCTGCAAATTTAGAATACCAGAATACAATCCATCGTCGATATCATGAGATGTATATGCTAATTCGTCTGCAATGTTTACAACCTGTGCTTCAAGAGATGGCATCTTCTCCAATTTCCAAAGCAAATTTTTCTTATAAATGGGAGAATCATATCTTGTGTGATGCTTCTCCATTCCCTCACGCGTCTCGACAGTCAGGTTTAGTCCCTGAAATTTGGGATAGCGTTTTTCAAGGTATTCAACAATCCTAAGCGATTGCTTATTATGATCGAATCCACCAACATCGATTGTGAGTTCATTAAGAACTTCCTCCCCAGTGTGACCAAACGGTGTATGTCCCAGATCGTGAGCAAGAGAAATTGCCTCCGATAGATCGATGTTAAGATGTAAAACTCTCGCTATAGCACGGCTTACGGTGGCAACCTCGAGCGTGTGGCTCATTCTTGTTCTATAGTGATCACCCTCATGGTTAACAAAGACCTGCGTTTTATACTGAAGTCTTCTAAATGCAGTCGAATGGATTATTCGTTCTCTGTCCCGTTCAAATGGTGGTCTGTATGGATGAGGTTCTTCATAATAATGACGACCTCGAGAGTTTTTGCTGAAACATGCATATGGTGCTAACCATCTGGATTCGAATTCGTAGGAATCTTGAAGTAGAACCTTTTTTTGCATTATAAACCTTGAGTTCACTTTCTTATAAAATAAGGCATGATGTAAGCAATGAGAAAACGATAATTAAGAAACAGGTAAATTCACTGGGTTTATTGACCTGTTGGTGTTTGCTGTGTTGGTTGCTGTGGTGTAGGTTCAGGAGCTTGTTCAGTAGGTACCTGCTGTGGAGCCTCTTCACCGGATGTTGTTGGCATACGTCGAGTTGCAGGTGCTCCAGAGCGTCTCATTATCGTTCTTTCTTTAGTTGGAGCTGTTACATAAAAGTTTACTCCAAGGATCAATAATAAAAAGATTACTGCAAGTACCGCCGTTAAATTGGTCAGAAATGACATTCCTCCTTTACCACCAAAAAGAGAACCAGTAAAACCGGCACCACCAAAAGCTGCACCCACACCACCCTGCATTCGAGGTTGTAATAAAATCGTTATAACTATCAATACAGCATCTAATACCAATAAAAAGATCAATATATTCAAAACCATTTTTCCTCCTTTACAACTGAATTCGAAAATAGAGACTAATTAACAACAGTCAAGGAAAAATCCTCAAAAAAACTTTTTCAGTCAATAAGCTCCTTTCCCGGTAATAACAGCTGGAAGCGTTTTAAAAAGAATCATTATATCCATCGTCAATGACCAGTTCTCTATATAATGAATGTCTAATTCCACCATTTTTTCAAATGATAGATCGCTACGTCCCGAGACCTGCCACAATCCAGTCATGCCGGGAGTTACGTCGATTCTTCGTAACTGCCAATTCTCATAAACTTTTACTTCTCGTTCTAAAGGTGGTCTTGGACCCACAAGAGACATCTGTCCTAAAAGAACGTTAAGCAGCTGCGGTATTTCATCTATAGAAAACCTTCGTATTAATCGTCCTATTAAAGTTATCCTGGGGTCCTTTTTAATTTTAAAAATTGGTCCTTGAGCTTCATTATCTTCCAGATGTTCTTTAAGTCGTTTTTCAGCATCTTTATACATGGATCGGAATTTAATCATCTGAAATTTCCGTCCATTACGACCAATACGCTCTTGAAGGAAAAAAATGTGTCCAGGACTTGTAAGTGTAATCGCCAAAGATATCATAATGAGAAGTGGAGATAAAAGAATTAATAACATAGATGAAAGTAAAAGGTCTGCAGCTCTTTTGACACCGCGTTGCCAAATTTTTAGAGCGAGATCTGTGAATGCCAGAACCTGAACATCACCTACTGGCTCGACTTCTACTCGACCCCTTAGGAGATGCCGGAATGGTGGCACCAACTCAAATTGCACTTGTTCTTTCCTACATTCATAGATAATTTTAAGTATCATGTCCTCACTGGGGTTTGGATATGCAAAAATTGCCTCATCAAATTGACCTTTTATAATAATTTCTCTCAGCTCACTTATGTCACCAAGATAAGGAAGATCAGTAGTGCATCGTTCACCAGTAACCGAGATCATTCCAACCAAGCCTGCGGCTGCAAGAGGATCTCTTCGGATTTCATTAACAACTTTCTGAGCGAATGAATTACATCCTATAATGAGTTTCCTAGCAATCCCAACACGTTTGAGAAGCATTCTTCTTAAAATAGCTTTGGCAATCACTTTATGAGTGAAGCATATACCAAAAGTGAAAACAATTCCCAGAATCATCACAAGACGAGAATAAAAATAACCTCTATACGTAAAAGCCAACGCCATTGTTGGAATCATAGCTAATGCTGCTCCCCAGACCATTTTTGATGTTTCCCGAGTCCAACGAAGGTTAAGAGCAGGTGCGTGCAATTTCAATGCACCATAAACGATAGACCAGAAAGTTGCGACGATAAGAATAGGTACATAATATTTTTCTAACGGTTGATAGTCCAACACTTTAAACAATCCCGACTGGAACCTTAACCACCAAGCGAAGGTAAATCCAACAACGGGCCAAATATAATATCCAATCCATATTAATTGACCTGCGATTCTTTCAGAACGCTTTCGCAGTAACATTATTATGCCTTATACATTAAGTGTTATTTAATCACCAATTTACAATAAAGCTAATTTGCAAATTCTCAAAATAAATATGATAATATAAAGCTTCTATTGCAAGTGAAATGGCTCACAATAAAAAATGAATCGATTATGTAAATTATTCGCTATAATTCTTTAAACATTTCTCAAATCTTTCACCAAGCATAATCTGAATTGCTGGTGTAATACCCCAAAAATCGACAAATCTTCTATATTCAGCAACCACAATATCATTACACGTTTTTGTTGTCTTAAATGCCCTAATCATAACATTTTTTTTTGTGTGCTCCACTGAAACGAACTCGATTACATCAGTATTATAGCCCATTATTCTTAATACGGATGCTCTTAATGAATCAGTTATTATATCCGCCAATCTTTCCCGCAAAATTCCATGCTGAATTACAGGCTTAAACAAGGGTTCCGTGAGTTTATGATGCAATTCATGCTGACAACAAGGAACTGCAATAATAATTTTGCTGTTTAGTATAATTCCTCGTGATATTGCCTCATCTGTGGCGGTATCGCAGGCATGAAGGCTGAGTGTCATATCGGGTGTTTCTTCTGGTTCAAATTCTTCGATTCGGGAAATAAAAAAGGTTATTTCTTCACAATTTATTGAATCTCTTAAATCAATAGCTTTTGCAATTATATCCTCATTTGTATCAATTCCAGTAATATTAACAGGAATTTTCAAAATCTCTTTTATGTAATAATAAGCAGCGAACGTTAGATAAGCTTTCCCACACCCATAATCTATTATTCTAATTGGTCTGTTTTTAATATTGAGCTTTTTTACCATTATTTCAATCGATCTAATAAATTCGTTAACTTGAATGAATTTCCGATGCATGTTCGGTTTTATTTCACCAATGCTATTCACAACACCGATTGCTTGAAGAAATTTTATATGGATTTTGGAATCGAGTGGATACTCTTTGATTCTATCATGTGAGAGGTCTGGTTTCTTTTGACATGTCGGTTTTCCCTTATTGATCAATACATTTCCTTTCCGGGTTATTTTTATGTGTAAATCTTGTTCGGTGCTATGCAAATGTATCTCGCTGAAATTGTGAGATAGTGTTTCTATTATCTTTTCTCCAACTTCATTGGGTTCGTGATTTTTTGTTATGTGTTTTAGCGATTCGAAATACTTAAACTGCAGGAATATTTTACCCTTAATCTCAACTGGACGCACTGTAATTTTTGTCCAAGGGAAATCATAATCACCCTTTTTGCGACTCATAATAAGTAAAACAAAGGTCTCACGGTCTTTTAGACCTTCAATTAAAAGATCCCTATAGTCCTTAGTATTTCTATTCTTTATTTTTATGTTTTCTTCCTCAGTCCACATAAGATAATAAAAAAAATTAACTTCCGGTGCTTTTATAATGCCTAACTCCGATATTCCATATTCGAAAAGTAACCACAAGAAAAACGAATCCAACAATTGGCGAAATCCATCCAAGCCATGACGGTGTACCCAATGGGTCTGCCTTCCCGATAATTACAAGCACAGGAAAGTAGTTTACAAATGCAATTGGAATTATATACGTAAAAAAACGTCTGAACCATTTTCTGTAAATATTCAATGGATAATGAGAAGTCTCAGCACCTCCATAAGTAAGCGTATTCATGATTTCTAACGACTCAATAGTCCAAAATGACAGTGTAGCCTGCAGAACTATTAGACCGAAAAAGATGCAAATACCTGCTAATATCGAAAAAAGCATCAATATTATTTTATCCATTGTCCAGTTTATATTTAGGATTATCGAAGCCCAGACCAGAATAATAGCTCCCTGCAAAACTCTTCCGAATCTTCTCATATGAAACTCTTTTCCAGCAATCTGTATAACTGTGGAACGAGGTCTAAGCAACAGTCTGTCAAAATCACCGCTCTTCACCATACCTGCGAATGTATCAAATCCACGACTTAACACCTCTGAAAGTGCAAATGATACATTAACCAAGCCGTAAAAAAATGCCACTTCACCCAGAGTCCATCCTTTGATCGATCCAAATCGCTGAAATAGAGACCAAATTGCAACGAACTCTATAAATGTCATAAAAAATTGCCCGATAATTTGCATTATAAACGATGCTCGATATTGCATCTGACCACGAAGGGAAATTTCAAGGAATCGAAAATATAGCTTTATTGAGTTGAGCATTTCGATCATCCTCCTTGTATCACAAGTCGTTTTAGACCTCGATTAAGTATCCAGCGACCAAATGCTATTAATATCACAATCCAGATTAATTGATGACCAACGACACTAAGTAATTGATCTGGTGGAATATGTCCCATATATAACCGGAATGGCGTATCCATTATTCCTCTAAATGGAAGAAAATTTAAAATTGGTTGCACACAGTCCGGAAACAACGGTAAAGGAATAATTATACCGGAAAATATCCAAACCATCGCAGGTAATACTTGAGATACACCCTCTCCAGAAATTGTCCACATAAGCGAGATATTAACAATTATCGAGATAGATGATGAAAGAAAAATCGCTAATATAATCGATATAATAAATCCTAATGCTGAAAGTAATGATGCCGGAGGTTGCAAACCAAAGAATAACAGGGAAAGGATAAAAATTGGAATCGACCTTAGCGTAGTAGGTGCAGTTCGATTAGCTAACTCTCGACTGAACCACAGCCAATATAGATTCAACGGTCGGATGAGTTCATAGGCAACATTACCTTTTAATATCATATTTCTTATTTCATAATCCGGTCTCAATGGAATCAAAGCCAATAAAGCCTGTCCAAGCCAAACGTATGTTACCACATTTTCGAACGACATCGGTTGGGTAATCGTGGAGGATCGGTAAAACGCATCGAAAATCATAACCCTCAAGAATCCCCAGAAGAGCTGAGTTACAACACCAGCAATAGCTGCTGCTCTATATTGAAGAAGCATTCTATACCGTGCACTGATCACTGTCCAATATGCTGTCATTTTTCTTGCACCATATAACTTTAATTCTTTGTAATTTTTATGGTTTATTTACTTTGGGATCTAATTATGCTTACTGTATGTTATAATTGGTCTTGTTCTAAATATACCTTAGCTATTATCTCCTCAATAGGTGGATTCTCAACAAACAGATCATGAATTGGATACCTTTCAATTATCCTCTTAATGAGTTCAGCCGTAGAAACTTTGTTTGGATTGAATCTTAAATACACTCTGTGTCCATCGCGACGGATAACTTTTGCGTCTGGATCATCTATTTCGTAATTCTCCATAATCATATCAACAATTAACTGCCTCTCATCAGACATCGCCACTCTGAGTTTCTCCAAGGGTCCGTCATGCAAAATCTTTCCATGGTTAATTAAAATTATTCTTTTACATAATGTCTCAATATCATCCATATCATGCGTTGCAAGAATAATTGTGGTTCCCTGCTCTTTGTTCATCCTTTCAATGAAATCTCTAACCACAAGTTTTGAAACTGCATCCAAACCAATCGTTGGTTCATCAAGAAAAAGCAAAGATGGAGAATGTAAAAGAGATGCAACTAAGTCACATCTCATACGTTGGCCAAGGCTTAGCTGCCTTACTGGGGTATTCAGAATTTCCGTTAGACTAAGTAAAGTAATTAGCTCCTCAGTATTATTCTTATAAACATTATTTGGGATACGATAAATTTCTTTAAGTAATTCAAATGACTCAATTACCGGCAGGTCCCACCAAAGCTGAGTGCGCTGTCCGAAAACGACACCAATATTTCTGACATTAGCCACGCGTTCTTTCCACGGAATACGACCCATAACAACGCATCGACCAGAATTGGGGATTAAAATTCCTGCTAATATTTTCACAGTCGTTGACTTACCAGCACCATTAGGTCCTATGAAACCAACAAGTTCCCCCGGTTCAATGGAGAATGATATTTCATCTAAAGCTTTAATTATTTTATATTTTCGATGTACAACACCTTTAAATGCACCTAATAGTCCTGGTTTACGTTTGGCAATTTGGAAATGCTTCACAAGATTTTCTACAATTATATAAGACATTATGGCTCCCTACAGATTTTGATACTCTTGATTTGCTATGCTATTTCTTATCCGAAATTAGAAATCAGGAAGAGATACTGCAACCACATGGGATATAGACCTGAATTATAAAATCCTATTACAAAATGTCAATAAAAAAAGGCAGACATAGTATCTGCCTTAATAAGGGGAATCATTTATGAGATTAGTCCATTCGCTTTCTGTATAAATTATCAAAATTATTTTTTATACTTATTGCTTTCTGGGTGTTAAAATTGATACTGGTATCATCATTTCCTCAATAGATATTCCACCGTGAAGGAAGGAGTTTCTATATTGACGTTCGTATTCACTAAAATTTGTAGGATACACCAGATAATAATTCTCATATGCAATTATGTAATTTGTTGTTACACTGAATATTGGAAGTTTCCATTTTTTAGGTTCAATGATAAGGAATGCACCTCTTTTATCAGTATTCAGGTTGTCCCCAACTTTGTATCTTAGGTTTGTGGATGTGTCTTTTTTACCGAAAACTTTTGCACCTCTTTTGCCTATTGTACTGCCGTGATCTGTAGTAATGATAACCGTTACATCTTTCTCTTCAACGGTTCTCTTTAATGCTTCGAAAAGAGCTGACTGTTGGAACCATGTTTTCATAACAGTTCTATAACCAGTTTCATCAGGCGAAATTTCCCGAAGTAGATCTGACACCGCTCTTGAATGAGCCAAAATATCCAAAAAGTTTACTACAATTGCTGAAAGTGGTGCTGAAACAAATGTGCTTAACCTCCTTACTAAACTCTCACCTTCCTCGGGATCAAGAATTTTTATGTATTTGCTTTCTCCATCAAGCTCTATTCCATATCTATCCAATTGACGATCCATAAGCTCATGCTCATATCTATTGTGTGAACCTGAGTCTTTATGACCTCTATCCCAGATTTTCGGATATGTCTGTTGCAGATCATAGGGGAAAAGACCAGCAAACAAGGCGTTTCTTGCATATGGAGTGGCGGTGGGAATTATTGAGAAATATAGCTCAGTTTCTATGTTATAATACTCTGATAGCAATGGTTCTACAATTAACCATTGGTCGTATCTCATACAATCGATTACAACAAAAACTACTTTTTTCCCATTTCTTATATTAGGCATAACAAATTTTTTGAAAATATCAACTGATAACGTAGGTCTATTACCCATTTTGCTCCAGATCCATTCGAGATAATTCTTGAGAATAAAGCTGGAGAAATCAGTATTAAATTCTTTTCGGAAATTCCTATGTGATTCAGTAAGCTCAAGGTCAGGTCGTTTATCAAGGATTACATCCCATTCCGCAAGCCATTTCCCAATCTCATACCATTCCTCATAGCCAGCTTTTGACGAAATTTTTTCATAAACTTCGCTATATTCCTGTGTATAATCGCGAGTGAGCTTATTACCTACAATTTCATGACTATGAAGGATTTTTTTCAGTACAGATAGAATCTGAAGAGGATTTACAGGTTTAACAATATAATCATCAATTTGCTGACCTATTGCTTCTACCATTATATTTTCCTCTTCCGATTTTGTAATCATAACAATTGGAGTTCGTTTGTCGTTCTTTCTAATTTCTTCAATTGCAGTTAAACCATCCATTCCCGGCATCATTTCATCCATAAAGACAACGTCAGGATGAGACGATTTTATCATTTCTATTCCATCCAAGGCATTAAGTGCTACTAATACACTATATCCTCGCTTCTCTAAAAATTTTATATGGGCTCTCAGTTGATCTGCTTCATCATCTATCCATAATATCTTTTTAGGCTCCATCAAATCCTCCTTAATTCAATCAGATAAATTTTAATTTATAATTCTATAGTATTTGAGCAAAATTCATGCCAAAAATATATTAGCTTTTGAAACACTTTTACCGGATATTTTAAAATAATAATCGATCTCTCTTAAGAGAATTTTTTATGTCAAATTGGCACAGTCGTTTTAATATTCCAACTTTCCACTTTACCTCGGGATCTCGACGACTCCTGTAGTATCCACCAATAACCAATAGCTTTGACCGGGAATCAAAGTGTCTGGCTCGAAGAACATTCCTGTTGACGGCTCGTATCCGTATACGGAAATTAATGTCCCTCCATCGAAATCTATTTCCGAGGAGGCATATTGTTTACCCGGCACACCGATTAAGTTCCATCCTTTTTCAAAATTACGTTTTACCAATTCAACTTTGTTGCCGACAAGGATGACATCTTTGTCTGTCAAATAGTAAACCCAATAACCATGCCCTGGAGCTACGAATTCTGGGAAAAAGAACGTACTGGTGGCTATGTTATACTCAAACGGTCCTGACAGAATATCTCGGAAAACGAAATTACTCTTCGAAATGGGATTGAATACAGGCAGTGAAACCATATTCCAACCGGACTTTATTGCTATTGTGTCGAGTTCTAACCGAGGTAAATCCCAGCTAATTATAAGAGTTTCAAACGGTTCTGCCATATACCACGTGTCGACTCTCATATCCTGAGTGTTATTTAATATATAAATGCCCTCAGTGAAAGTCGAGCTATTCCAGTTGACGTAAGTTCCTGCAGGATCGTCTATTATCACTGTCCACACATTTTCTGTCATCAGATCTTTAACGTCTCTGTGAAGTTGACTTACTGCAGGAAATACAGGATCGTCAATATCAAACCAAATCCTAAGACCGTCGGGTGGAGGTGCGAGATAAAGCAGGTCCACCAATGGATCGTAACTATCCGATGCTGAATAATTAGCTCCAAAAGTTAGCTCAGCATTTCGTTTCGGCGATGAAATATCTCTAAAATGCAGAGTCGTCAACCAAGATTCCGACTTGTAGTCGACTATTATCGAACCGTCACGCCAGTAAACATCAGCGTAATCTGCAATTGACGAGGTTATGTCGATTATAGTGAAAAAGCCTGCTTTGGCCGGGCAATTAATCATGAAATTTATATAGCCCAAAATCCCTGGTGTAACAGTAATTCTCATAGGCCAGAAAAGCTCCAATGTCCATAACTCACCATCGCCTGTCAATACAGTTGAACACGGCATCGGAGAATACACTGGGGTAAAATTCATAGGTATTGCTGCTGTGGTGTCAACTTCGATATTTATCATTATACTGCCTATAAAAGCATCCGCAGAATCTATCGTCAAAGGGACAACAACCGGTCGGCATCTCTTCCCTATTGTATCACCAAATGAAATTGAAATGTAACCTGGTCTTAAAATATTTATTTCACATGAATCATATCCCCAATTACAGAATGAATCTCGTAATTCCACAATTATCATGGCTGTGTCGCAATCTATAGATGTGGGAATTGTCCAATCGAACCGACCATCTGCGACATCATATGTATCTGTTTCTGAACCGTATTCAACTATGATAATTCCTGAGTCGTTGCAGAAAAATAAATCCTCAACATCCCACAAAATATTTATTTCCTCCCCAACGAAAACGCTCGTATCAGGGCAGTCCAACGAAACACGTGGTGGTTTTGAGTCGAGAGGACCAAAATAAACAGTTGTATCGGATACTGTTTCTATGTAATGAGTTCCAGTATCCGGTTCAAGGCTGTATCTTAACCATGTGGCGGGATTACCGTGCAAATCCTCGAACCAGTGCGAAATAATGCAATTTGTCCAGTCATCGTAAAGCCACATCAATACAGAATGTGATTTACAGCTATCTAATGTTACGATTACTGTATCAGGTGGCTCAAGTGAATCAATATTACCAAGATGATCATGCTCCTCAAATATAAGCTTGCCATCGATCCACAGCTTGATATCATCGTCTTTTCTTAATATCATTTTTAGCGTATCGTACATTACAGGAGAACATAAATTATAATATATATAGAGATGACCATCCGACCAACTGTAACGATGTGTGAAGTTAATGTGACCTCGTAAATATGAAGAAAAATTGGTATCTGTAGTATCAGGGAACCACTCCAATCCTCTTGTTGTGTCTCCTAATTTATAGGTTATATTCGTGTTTATGTCAGTTAATACTCCGGGTATTTTGCCAAGAATTAAACATATAGGTATAGTTCCATTATACCTCAGCGGATCATCAAATATATTGCTACAAACGCAATCGAATTCATCAGTGGATGCGATAATCCGCATTGGATAATATCCCTCGATCCCCGGTATATCATACCCCAATTCCCAGAATAAACAATGCTCACCGGGATAAATGCTATCTCCTAAATCACCTTCACAGTCCCAGATCGAGTCGAACGGAAATGTCCACGTTATTCCGGAATCTATGCTTAAATGCAACTGAACATCGTATGGAACAGAATCTCCCGAAATCTCATAACAGATCTCCACAATGTTTCGGTCGTCGCAATCGGTTTCCTCGGCAAAGGTGATATTAATATTAGGACGATATTCAAGAGCTAAATGAATAGAATCTACCCTTGGTGATTCAGCGCTATCTCCGATTGTGCGTCGGAATTCTATTCGATATTGAAAAAAGTCTTCGGTTCTATTGTCAACAATGGATTCGAGAGGTATACCGGACATCGGCACACGTGTCCATGATTCAGTTGTACAGGCTGTAACCGAGTTTCCCAATCTGACAAAATAGTCTATATCAAATCCATCTGGAAGGCAGTCGACCCAACCAAAGGATTTCGCATATTTTTCTGGTGGAATATGAAGAACAGAGGATTCAAGAAAACCATAAGATGAATATCTTCTTATCATTTGATTATCTAGGAAATAGTAACCTTCTCGACAGGAAAAAGCTATATCCACATCCTCATCACCGCATGCAAGCTCTGTATTAAAGGCGTAAGCGAAATCTGCTCTCCTATCGTATCCAGTACAAATTTCATATTCCCTGAATGAAAATGGTCCCGTGCATCTAAACCATCCTACTTTACTATCACAACTTGCTAAATCTTGTAAACCATCAAGGTCAAAATCATGCATACAGATAGCATCGTAATATCCTCTTTCAGTTGTGAGTCGTGAAGAATCAGAAAACGAAAACACACCAGTTTCTGTGTATAAATTACGGAAAAGGTAAAAACCTTCGCTGGTTTCAATTTGTCCGACAATTACATCTAAGTCACCATCCAAATCGAAATCTCCCACAGCTAAACCATCCGAATGAATGAAGTTGTGTCTAAGGTACAGTGTTAATGAATCTCCATCATTTCTAAAGATATGCAAGTATCTTGGAGACGAAACTGTAACAATATCCAAATCACTGTCATCATCAAGATCTGTGACAATCGTTCTCCATCCAATATGACCAATCGAACTGTGTTCATGATAAATATTTTCTATTGACGTGCAATTTGGACCATAAATAATACAAAGGTCATTTACATTATTCATCCCAGTAACAATATCAAGGAAACCGTCACCATCGAAATCAATAATTTCGTGGTCTAAGCCTATATAATTACCGGGCATTGATCTCAAAGTTGAGAATGCCCAAGTAAGTGGATTACCGTCGTCATCATCGTAAAGCACATAAATCCCTCTACGGTTTAGTGTGAATAATATATCCGTTTTCCCGTCATTATTCCAGTCACAGGGATATGTAAAGGTGATATCGTTAAAAATTGGTGTAATATTATAAACTTTATGACATTCAAATGAATCGGATTCGGCAAAACAGATATATAATCCGTCTGGAAGTATAACTGGAAAGTCATTTTTCCCATCGTCGTTAAAATCATATGGATAGAAAGCTGCATGGAATTCTGGAGGACGACCAGCAATTTTAATTAACTTCCAACCTGTATGACTATAGTCAATATTTGCTGCTACAAAACATATACGATGATTGACGATATTCAAACTATCCGACACCCAATATGCGTCGTTCCAATTCCTATCAATAGAAATTTGCCCGTCACCCATATACCAATCTGTTTGCCAGAGAGTGTCTTCAGCAACTGCATTGCCGCAAATAATAATAAGGAATAAAAGAGCACATTGTAGAAGATTAGACTTCTTCAAAACCTTAAACAAATACAACATCTTAGCCTCCTCCATTTAAATGTTAATAATGTATATTTGAAATAAAATTATTAGAGTAAAAGTGCCAATGGAAATAGATTGAGGTTTTTAAATGATAATTGTAATATTAGGATTATACTTCAATTAATCGAGAGAATTAAGTAAACGCACTTTCTCAAATATATCTCCCTTATTTTTTTCTATTATAATTGGTATCTGGTTCTTTTGCAAGTGGTAAGTAAAAAATTACTTTTGTTCCTTTTTGCAACTCAGATTCTATTTCAACATGTCCTCCGTATTGATTTACAATTCCCTGAACTATTGACAAGCCAAGACCCGTTCCCATTGTTTTTGTGCTGAAAAAAGGATCGAAAATATTATCAAAATCTTTTGAACTAATACCTTTCCCGTCATCTTCAACAGCAATCCCTAAAAGTTGCTCGCTATCGATAATCCCAGGTGCTAATCCGTTAAGCGATATTGTAATTTTGCCCTTATCTGTAATAGCATCGATTGCATTGTCTATTAAATTCATAAAAATTTGATGTATATGATCTTTCCTACAGAAGACATAAACATTCGGTTCTAATGAGTTTACTATTCTAATATCTTTCTTTGTAATAGATTTAAAATTTATTGCACTGATAATCTCAGCAAGTTCAGAGTTAACATTAGTTGATTCATTCTTTAAAAACTCAGGTTTAAGCTCTTTTAACCTTGCAAATAGCAAGAATTCTTCAAGAAAGTTAGTAAGTCGATCGCTTTCCTTGACAATAAGATTTAAAACTCTCATATCAATTTGCTTAGTTTCGCTATCCTGTGCAAGATATTCTACTCCACCTCGAATCGTGGATAACGGATTCCGAATTTCGTGAGCCAGTCTCGCAGAAAGCTCTCCAATCGCTGCTGAACGCTTCATACGTTGAATTTGTTTCTCTTTCTTCTTTTTCTCGGCTATATCCTCGAAAGAAATAATAATTCCCTTTAATTCCGAATTTATTATAAGTTTATCTATGGAAATATCGATTGGGAAGTTTTTCCCTGAACGATCCATGATATCCATCTCAAAAGTTGAGTGTCCAACACCCTCAGAAAGCTTTTTATTTAGAAATTCCCTCAGATTTAACAGACGATCATCCAAAATACTCTTAAAGTTCTTGCCTATAGCTTTAGCGGTGGGAATTTGAAGAATTCGACCTGCAGCATTGTTAAAATATATAATTTCCCCATTGTAGTTAAGCGTTATAAGACCAACTCGAAGATGTTGAAGTATCTGATCGGTATCCCATTTTACTCGAGCAAGCTCTTCTCTTGTTTTTTCTAATATAACTAAACGTGTACTCAATTTCTGTGACAAATAGCCTGAAAGAAATGCTACAATATACAGAAAACACACTTGAATGTAAGCTATAAAAAACAAAGCCTCAGGATTTGTTTGGGAGGCTTCTGTCATTGGTGAGCCATATACTGGAATTATATTTTTAAATCCTAAGTATGCTAAAATAAGGTAAGATAGAACTGCACCAGTTGCAGTAAGTGTGGTTCCCAGTAGCTTAAATACAAACGCGCTCGAAAGAATTGTTAGTGCAAATAGAATTGTTAATGAACTAGTTGCTCCTCCTGTGAAATGAATTATTCCGGTTTCCAAAAGAATTTCTAAGAAAATTTGGATGCTATATAGGAATTTGAAGTTTACTTCTTTTTGTGTGAATTGCCAGAAATATAGAGATATAAGATAACCTACTGTAAAAACACCGTATAATATTAGAAGCAGTCTCAGTTCGGTGGAACCGTGCAAGAACAATAAAACCATCCCGAACAGTATTAACGTTATGAGAAATCTCGAAATAAGAAGTAGACGGATACTGTGATAAAATTCTGAATGCCATTCACTTAAAGCATATTTCCTAATCTTTGGCATAATAATGTTATATATATTATATGATACAAATGTATACAGTTTGGGGGTTGAATAAATTCGCTTTACTGAATCTTTCCAATAATATCAAACATAGGCAAGTACATTGCCACAAGCAATCCACCCACAACTACACCCATAATTACAGTCATCAAGGGCTCGATCATTGCTGTAAGAGTTTCCACTGCAGCATCAACTTCCTCCTCGTAAAAATCTGCAATCTTTGACAACATTTCATCTATATTCCCGGTTTTTTCACCCACACTGATCATTTGAGTAACCATTGGAGGAAAAACCTTACTCTCCTCAAGTGGTTTCGTAATAGTCTCACCCTCAGAAATTGAAATTACAGAATTATTAATTGCAGCAGATATTACATCATTTCCCGCAGTTTTTGCAACAATTGTTAAGGCATCGATAATATTAACTCCGCTTGAAAGAAGTGTGCTAAGAGTTCTCGCAAATCGAGCTACAGAACTTTTTCTTATTAAAGAACCAATCAAAGGAAAATGCAAAACAATCCAATCCAAAATGTATCTTATTTTGGGATTTTTTCGACCAACTTTTATGCCCACAATAAAAAAAATATTTAAAACTATAAGGATGAGAATATTAGCCCTTAGCCAATCAGATATTCCAACAACAATCTGTGTGGGTTTTGGCAGTTCTGCACCTAATCCTTCAAACATACCAGCAAAAATTGGCACAATGAAAGTTAACATAACTCCAGAAATGATGACCAACATAATTAAGACTAATACCGGATAGGTCAAAGCTCCCTTAACCTTGCGTTTAATCTGGTCGGCTTTTTCTCGATAATCTGCTAATCTCTTTAGAATTACGTCAAGAGCACCTCCTAACTCACCAGCTTCTACCATATTTACATATAGTTCGTCAAATATCTTTTTCTCCTTCCTCATTGAAGCTGCAAGGGTATTGCCCTCTGAAACAGAATCTCTAACTCTACCGATCATTTTACCGAAGATTTTATTTGGAGTTTGAGTAGCAAGAATGTCAAGACACTGCACCAACGGTAGTCCAGCCTCGATCATTACTGAAAATTGCCTAGTGAATCTTGAAACCTCTATAAGCTTAACACCTGTGCCAATTGTAATTTCAGATAAGTTAGTTTTACGTCTAATTCTTGTAACAACAATACGCTGACGGTGCATCAATTGAAGAATTTCCTCTTTTGTTTTAGCTTCTATAGAACCAGAGATTATTTGCCCGGAAGACGTCCTTCCTGTATAGTCAAATACTGGCATGTCTAAATCATACCCCCAAATCTGCGTTAATATTAATTATAATATTAAAACTTAACCTTGCTACAAAAAAACTCTCCTGTCATAGAAATTGCATTAAATCTACAAAAAGTTAAATATTCTCGGCAGTATTAGTGCTGAACAGAGTGTATTTCTATCTCTTACTTTTTACAGCACTCTGTTTTCTGGCAATTAGTTCCGAAAGTTCATTAACATCATGAGAACGGTTCATTGCGGATTCTATTGTTATTTGTCGTTTTAAATACAGATCTGCCAAGGACATATTCATTGTTTGCATACCATATTTCCCGCCAGCCTGAATAGCCGAATAAATCTGGTGGATTTTATCCTCCCGAACAAGAGCACGAATGGCTTGCGTTATTGTCATAATCTCTACTGCTGCAATTCGACCGCCACCTATTCTAGGTATTAATGCCTGTGTGAGAACTGCTTGAAGCACAAAAGAAAGCTGCACTCTTATTTGTTGCTGCTGGGAAGGTGGAAAAACATCAATTACTCTATTAATAGTCTCCGAGCACGAATTGGTGTGCAATGTACCTAAAACAAGATGTCCTGTCTCAGCAATTGTTAATGCAGCACTGACTGTTTCAAGATCTCGCATCTCACCTACAAGAACAATATCTGGATCCTCTCTTAAAGCAGATTTCAGTGCCCTTTCAAAACTCGATGTATCAGAACCAATTTCTCTTTGATTAATTATACTATTTTTATGGTTATGAACGAATTCTATTGGGTCTTCAATCGTGAGAATATGACAATGACGTTCTCTATTTATTTTATCCACAAGTGAGGCTAATGTGGTGGATTTCCCGGATCCTGTAGGACCAGTAATAAGAACAAGTCCTATTGGAAAATTCGAAAAACTTGAAATAATTCTGGGTAATCTCAGTTCTTCAAAACTGCGAATTTTAACTGGGATGACTCGTATAGCCATTCCTACACTTCCGCGTTGCAAAAAGATATTAACTCTAAACCTTGCAATATCTGCGAGACCAAAGGATAAATCAATTTCCCATTGCTCCTCGAATTTCTGTTTCTGTCTATCTGTCATTATCGAGTATGCAATTCTTTTGGTAGTATCAGCGGTAATTGGATCATACGGCATTCGGATCAATTCGCCATCAATTCTTAATATCGGTGGGGAATCCACGGTAATATGAAGGTCCGAAGCGTCCCTTGCGACCATCTCCTCCAAAAGCTCACGCGTTGAAATCGGTTTTTTCTGTGCCATATTTTCCTATCTGTTCTTTTGTATACTCTTTAAATTATATATTAATTTGAAAAATAATTGCAACCCAAAAATTTAGGGAACAAATTAATAACTAGAATTAACATTCAAAGTCAAAACAACATATCAATTACCAAAGCTTGCCTTTTCTACTCAAAATCTTATTTTTATTTGATGAGTTTATGGGGAAAAATAGAACCTTTACTACCTTTAGTAGAGAAACCGGCAAGGTATATCGGCAACGAACAAGGGATTGTTATAAAGGATCATACTGGAAGAGGAAAATTCGCTCTGGCATTTCCTGAAGTATATGAAATAGGTGCAAGCCATTTCGGTGGTAAAATAATTTATAATATTGTAAACCACGAAGACGAACTTTTGTGCGAACGGGTTTATATGCCTTGGCTCGATATGGTAGATTTGATGCGGAGCAAGCAATTGCCACTTTTTTCATTGGAGACAAAGACACCAATTGCTGATTTCGACGTTCTCGGATTCACTTTAGAGCATGAACTTTCATACACCAACATACTCGAAATGCTGGATCTTTCATTCATTCCAATATTTTCGAAAAACCGAACTGAAATGCATCCAATCGTAATTGGTGGTGGCATTGGAACATTGAATCCTGAACCTGTCGCTCCTTTCTTTGACGCATTTTACATCGGGGATGCTGAAGTAAGTTTTGTGGATTTGTTGAAGTATATTCAAGAGAATCAGTCAAGTTTAACTAGAACTGAGTTGTTAGCAAAACTGGCAAATATGCCAGGAATTTACGTTCCTTCTTTTTATAAACCGATTTTTAATAACGGAAATTTTGATGGGTATAAAATTTATAATGGAGCATCATACCCTGTTAAGGCTTTAATAGCAAAAGAACTTAAGGATGAATTCTATCCTAAACCACCAATTGTACCATGGATCGAGGTTGTCCATCACAGACTTCGAGTCGAGATAAATCGAGGATGTGGCAGGAGTTGTAGGTTTTGCAATGCATGTTTTGCATATAGACCGGTTCGTGAACGAGAAGTAAACTCGATTGCAAATGAACTGAAGACTAATTACAAGCTGACAGGTTGGGGTGAAATTGGATTGCTTTCTCTTTCAACTACTGATTACAGTCAAATTCACCCTTTGCTTTATCAACTGAGTGAATGGATAAAAAACAATAACATCGATTTCTCATTTCCATCTATTAGAATCGATGAAATAAATGACCCAGTTTTCGAAATACTAAGTTCAACTAGAAAATCAGGCTTAACATTTGCTCCAGAAGCTGGAACGAAAAGGCTAAGATCTGTAATTAATAAACTGCTCGATGAGGAAAAATTCTTCCAAACTGTTGAGTCGGCTTTTCAAAGAGGATGGAAAACCATTAAGTTGTATTATATGATAGGCTTGCCAACAGAAACAGATGAAGATATTTCGGAAATTAACAACATGCTCGGTCAAGTATCTTCAATAGCGAGACGATATCATGCTAAGGTTCGCGTAACAATATCTCCCTTTGTACTAAAACCACATATTCCGTTCCAATGGGAAAAACAGATCGATGAGGAAGAAATAAGACACAAAACTTATATAATAAAAAAAGTCGCTCCAAAGAATGTTGATATTCTAACTAAGAAACCTGAATTGTCAATAATTGAGGGAATTATCGCTCGCGGTGACCGAAGACTATCGCAGGTAATTTACGATGCATGGCGTAATGGTGCAATTAACGCCGCATGGGATGAATATTTCAAACCTGAATTATTTTTTAATGCAATGAAAAAACACGGTCTTTCTAAGGAGCAATTCTTAAGAGAACGAAATATAGATGAGAAATTACCGTGGGATGTAATCGATAAAGGAATTAGCAAAAATAACCTTGTTGAGGAAAGAAACCGTGGTTTTAGAGCACAAGAGAGTTCCCCTTGCTTCCAAAGAAATTGTGAGAAATGCAAGTTTTGCGATATTCCACCCCAACGCTTTGCTAAACCTGCACAAATCAAGTCAGTAGAGAAGAAGGAAACCGTTGTGTTTGGCAGAAAGCCAAAAAAACAAGCAACAAATAGTGGATTATCGTTTAAAGTCATTAGAATTAAATATAGGAGAACAGGAATATTAAGATTCGTAGGGCATTTAGATACTATAAAAATATGGGAACGAGCTATTAGAATTTCTAATTTTCCCGTCGCATTTACAGAAGGATATCATAGACGGCTTAAGTTGACCTTTGGACCACCACTTCCACTCGGTTCTGAAAGTACTGGTGAATATGTAGATATTTTCGTCACGGATTCTATTTCTGATTCAAAGATCAAAAAATTGGGACACAAACTTCCCAATGGCTTCCAAATTCTATCTCACAAAATATACAAAATTAAACCAAAAGCATTGCAGACTACTGTTGATTCATCTCTCTGGCATTGTATAATACCACTCCCAAAGGAAAATTTACACAAGGCTTTGAAATGGATAGAATCCTCATCTGAAATAATTATTAAAAGACGAAATAAAGACATGGATATCCGAAGGTTGTTTCTCTCGTGGTATTTGAGAGATGATAACACTTTAGATTTACTCCTCGCTGCAGGTGATAGAGGAAGTGTTAGACCGCAGGAATTGCTCACTGCTGCGAGAGTTAGCGATGAAACCATCGCAAAAAGTCGATTTACAAGAATCGAACTGTTAATTCGACGTGGAATCGAATGGGTAAACCCCATGGAGGAAATTCAAAGCATTTCTTTTTAAGCTCGACTATTGAATAAACAATAAATTTCTATACATTAGAATATACAATCAAAAACCGCCGGGCTTGTCCGACGGTTCAATAATGATAAAGCCAAATTCTTCTGCATAATTAAGCTTAGATTTTAATAATTTACGCATGTTTCTGCTGTTATTCCGTGATAATGTTTAAAATCTTACCCGGAACATATATCACCTTTGTAATAGTTTTATCTGCAATATATTTTTGAATTTTCGTGTTAGCCTTAGCAGCTTTAACTGCAATACTTTCATCGGCATCTATATTTAATGTTATTGCTCCTCTTACCTTCCCGTTAATCTGGACTCCAATTTCCACAACCTCCTGCACCACAAGAGATTCATCGTAGACTGGAAATTCTCTGTTAAACACACTGTCTTCAAATCCAAATCGCTGATTCAACTCTTCAGCAAGGAAAGGCACAAAAGGAGCCAATATGCGAATAAAACAATCACTAAAAGCAAAATAAAGTGGATGTTTGATACCGAATCCATTTGGAATATTATTCAGCAAACCCATTAGAGCTGCTATTGCGGTATTAAATTGCATTTGCTCGATATCAAGTGTAACCTGCTTTATTGTTCTGTGAAGTTTTTTCATTAGTTCAAGATCATCTTCAGAGAGATCTTGCAGTTTAGGAATTACATGTGATTCTGGAGCCACTTTAAAAGCACGCTCAACCCGTTCCAGAAAACGAACAGCACCTTTGACACCTGACCTAGACCATAATATTTCTTTATCCGATGGAGCGAAAAATAACATTGCAACACGCACAGCGTCTGCACCTACTTCGTTCGATAGTTCCATTGGAGATAGTACATTACCTCTTGATTTGCTCATGACATAACCGTGTTCGTCAAGAACCATACCATGATGATACACTTTATTTGCAGGTTCATCACCGCACTCTTTGGGAATATAGCCCAGATCGAAAAGAACTTTGTGAATGAATCTATAATATATCAAATGTCCCGTAGCATGTTCGGAACCACCAATATATAGGTCAATAGGCAACCATTTTCTTGCGTCTTCCGTTGTGAAAGCTTCTCTATCGTTCTTCGCACTGAGATATCTTAGGTGATACCATGCGGAATCAACAAAAGTATCCATAGTATCCGGATCACGCTTAGCCTGTCCGCCACATTTAGGGCATGTTGTATTTATAAACTCATTAATGTCAGCCAGTGGTGAACGTCCTTCAGGTATGAAATCCACCTTATCTTCTTTAGGCAAAATAACAGGCAATAGATTCTCAGGAACAGGAACTATACCGCATCTCTCACAGTGAATCATAGGTATCGGTGCACCCCAATATCTTTGTCTGGAAATCAACCAATCTCGAATTTTATATGTTATCCTTCTTCTACCGAAACTGTGCTCGATGCCGTATTCAATAACTTTATTGCTTCCATCCTGTGAAGACAATCCGTCAAACAAATCGGAATTTGTCATAATTCCAGGCTCAAGATATGCTTTGGTCATTTCCTCTGGAGTAAGAAATCGGTCCGGTGGATTAATTACAACCTTTATTGGAATATCATATTTCTTAGAGAATTCGAAATCTCTTTGGTCGTGTGCAGGAACTGACATAACTGCACCTGTCCCATAGCTTGCCAGCACAAAATCAGCAACCCATATCTGAATTAGTTCACCATTTAAAGGGTTTACTGCATACAATCCAGTAAATACACCATCTTTTTGTGTATCTACTGTGCTTCTTTCAATCTCACTTTTCAGCAAGGAATTTTCTATATATCGCTTCACTGGTTCAAGTTTTTCCGACGGTATATATCGAATGATATTCTTCATTATTTTTGCGTCTGGTGCAATAGACATGAATGTAACACCATAAATTGTGTCCGGTCTTGTTGTGAAAATTGGCAGAACAATATCCGTATTTTTTATAGGAAAATCGAATTCACCACCCTTAGAGCGTCCTATCCAGTTTCTCTGCATAGCTATCAAGCTGTTAGGCCAAATACCCTCAAATCGGTCCAGCGAATCCAGCAGTCGAGGAGCATATTCAGTTATCCTTATATACCATTGCTCAAGTTCTCGTTTCTCGACATTAGACTGGCAACGCCAGCAGACTCCACCACTTGCCTGCTCATTAGCCAACACAGTTTTACATTCAGGACACCAATTAACGTAATTAAAATCCCGGTATGCTAATCCGCTTTCATACAGTTTCAGGAATATCCATTGTGTCCACTTATAATAATTTGGATCACATGTTCGAATTTCAGTGTTCCAATCGTATGAAATTCCCAGCTTAATTAGAGAAGTTTTTGCAGTCTCTATATTTTTTAAAGTCCATTCTGCAGGAGACAAATTTCTTTTTATTGCGGCTTGTTCTGCAGGAAGTCCAAAAGCGTCCCACCCAAATGGATGCATCAAATCATAACCCTTCATGTGAAGGTAACGCCACATTACATCACCTACGCTGTAATTTCTGAAGTGTCCGATATGTAAATCACCAGAGGGGTATAGGAACATTTCAAGCAAATAGAATTTGCTCTTTGGTGTTTTCGGAGTAAGGAATAATCCTATTTCTTGCCAAAGTTTTCTCCACTTGTTCTCAATCTGTTCGAAATTATACATTTCAGTACCTCCATGTAGGCATTAAGTGGACAATAATAAAGAAAATAATAGAATTGTAAAGCAATTTTGAAAAAAAGTGCCCTATGCATGTGTATTATGTTATTTATAAGATTTGTTAACGATAGAGTGCATAATATATGTGCACATAAATACATACTGCATAAATATTGTGCAAATTTTTAATACTCTTATATTGTTAATCCGTTATACACTATATAATTAAGGTTTGGCACGAATATTGCTCATTATCTTTGTGAGATAATATAAATTAATTTAGGAAATGGAACAATTCAATAATTGTATCGATAATTTTTAGTTTTAATGGCTTAAAGATTTAAAACTGCTTCAAAGAAAAAGGAATTAGTTAAAGATATTAGTCCCAAATAATTAAACAAATATGGAAAAATTTCACTTCAAAGAGTTATCAAATGTTGCGCAAATTAAAAAAGTTACGAAAAAGCAAGGATCGTGTCATAATGACATATAATAACTTTATGTGTGGCATCGAACACTTCAAAAATGAGGTAACCCAAAAACAAAATAAATTCAGACAAAAAAAAAGCTTTACTATAATCCTTCCAAAAAAATCCATTAGTGTTGTAGTCCTCGATACAAAAAGTTTAATGAAATCAGGAAAAAAATCAGCACTAATATCGGACTTATGTAAAAATTCATGGAAGCCTACTTATTATACGCTAAAGAACTACATGGAAAACTTAAAATCCGATAATGGATTTACCCCTAAAACAAAACACTACTACAAATAGTGTCCTTCCGTGCTCCGTGACCCGGGGGGCCCTGACCCAGCCCCCCTTATTTATTCTATTAAATTTGACTTTATTGTTGATAAAGCTTTTCTTCCCTTTATATTTAAATATTAGAAAACTTGCGAATATAAGGATTTTTAAAATGTTATGTAAACCTTATTTAAATATTTACATCTATTAAAACGACAGTATAATTTGGATGAATTTTTAATTTCCAAAAAAAGGAGGATTAATGACTAAGAGAGGATTAATTATAGTTGGACTGATGCTGTTATTAATCGGTCTAACATTCCCTCAGGGTCGTCCACCGGGACCAGATACTACACGCTTCGAATGCGGAAGATTATTGAGAGGTTATTTGGGCTACATAAGTGATCTCGTAGATTCCACGTGGACAGAAGAAACATTCACGGAATACTGGGAGAGGTATAGAATCCGTGTTGATCCCAGGTACACCGAAGGCGATGAATGCGACGAAATGTTTGAACGCTGGCTTGAATATCGTGATCGATATAGACCAGACCCGTCCGATACAACTCGCCCGGGACCAGATACTACACGCTTCGAATGCGGAAGATTACTTCTTGCTTTTCAATCCTTCCTAAGAGAACGTTGGGATACTACTTGGACAGCCGAAGATATTTCCAATATGTGGAGAAGATGGAGAAATAGTCTAGACCCGGATTATGAACCAGGCGACAGATGCGACGAAGTATTTTATCGTTGGCTCAGAAGATGGGACTCAAGGCCTGACCCACCGGATACTGCATGCTTCGAATGTAGACGATTACTTACAGCATTCCGAATTCAACTTAGAACACATTGGGATAGCACTTGGACAACCGAAGATA
>CAZLTJ010000003.1:51289-56708 GCA_964562425.1 uncultured bacterium | reverse complement strand
CTTTTAAATTCTAAATCCGTAATCTTTCTCCACCTTTATAAGACTAACAAGCTTTTACTCTCCTTTTTCCCCTCCCAAATAGCAGCAATAGAAAATTTCGTTATTATTCTGACAGAATAATTTCTAAAAACTTTATAGTCAAGCCAAAAGACAAATATTTTTTCTTAATCTGCCTAACCCGGGCAGAATCTCCTACACTCAAACGATATAGAATTTTCATCCAAGAAAGCATTTATGAGCTTAATGTCAAGAGAAAAGTGGTTTTAAACTAAGTTGAAAAATCTCTTTTTCTTAATTAAAAAATTTATATTTTCTAAAAAATATTTTTCCTTGTAACCGATATAATAAATTAATTTGTTGCAAAGATTATCAAAGAAATTATTATTGGTTTCAATTTGAATATAATGGAGGTTTTGATGCGAAGATTACAATTAATAATTATTGCACTTCTTTCGCTTTTTATTTTCGAAAATTATTTATGGGCGGAAAGGGCAAGGGGAGCGGTTTTGTTTCTAACAATAGGACCTGGGGCAAGAGCTGCAGGTATGGGTGAGTCATTTATTGCCGTAGCTAACGATCCAACGGCTACATATTGGAATCCAGCTGGTCTTGGGAAGTTCCCACTTTCCAGTAGATGGCATAATATAAATTTCCCAGATACCGGAGTTAAAGCTGTTGCACCGGTTAAGACCTTAAGGTCGGATAAAGATTTTAGAAAGTACGATCTTTGGGTTGCTACAGATAATTCTTTGCGAATGCTTAGAAGAGATAAATGGCTAACCGGTGAAATATACACAGTTGTGGATCCTGATGGTCGAGATATAAAAAGTATCCTCGAGGACTTCATGGAACCGAGATCCTACGATACAAGCTATATTTCTCGTGATGTCATAAAGAGAATAAGAGACTATAATGAACTCCTCGACGATTTAGTACCCGAAGGAACCTCGATCGAGATACCATTTAAGATCTTTGTACCAGAAGTAATAACTGCTCTTGCTGGTGGTGATAATGTCCTATATGTTGGAACAAAATCAGGAGCATATAAATATTCTAGTGGTGTTTGGCGAAAGCTTTCTGGAAATAATTCACCTGAAAAACTTCCTATTGTTTCTATGAGTGTGGATAATAGAAATAACCTTTGGGTCGCAACGCCCGAAGGATTATTTGCCTATAGAGGAAATAAATGGAGTAAATACAGCGCTGCAAGTGGATTGCCCTCCTCTTCTATTAGGTCGGTATATGCGAAATCCCCAAGAGAAGTATGGATTTCTACTAAAAGAGGAGTTGTAAAATTCGACGGCTCAAAGTGGTTTGACACTTATCATTACTATTTAGCAGGAACTGTTAAGTGGGAAAATGTAGTTAAGGATATCTGTGGTGTAGAGAGCACTCAGCGTCTTGAGGCTTTGACATCTCAACTTAAAGCTACTAATAATAACCCACAAAATGAAAAACCACCATCAGATGTAAGAGTACCATACGATTTTCCTTTCTCAAGTGAAGTTAAAACAATTTATATGGACTCGAGAGATAACGTCTGGTTTGGAACGGATTTGGGACTAATAAGGTTCGATGGCAAGAGATTTAAAGTATTCGGTTGGCGTTCGGTAACTGTCAAGGATACAACGACGATACAAGATTGGGTTAAGGCAAAATGGCCACATCTATCCAGTCCCGAAATACTGCAAACCACACAAAAGATAAGAGAATTTGGTTATATGAACAAATCCGACATCTCCGCAGGTGAAACAATAGAAATCCCAGCCAGTCCGGCAAGCGGTGAAATTTATGATATTTCTGAGGGTTTCATTAAAGGAGATATGCTGGTCTCCACAGAATATGGATTAATGAGATATCATTCAAATCTAGGACAATTCAGATATATTCTGGCTGGCAATTTGAAAGATAAAATTGTTACACACATTATTACATCAGGTAACGAATACTGGTTCGCTGATTCAAAGGAAATGACTGTATATTCTCAAGGAATCCCAGGATTATCATTAATGCATGTTAAATGGCTTCCAGAATTAGCCGATGACATTTATTACGAATATTTTTCAGGAGTATATTACCTCGAGGAATGGGGAACGATAGGAGGTGCAATAACTTATATCTCTCTCGGTCAAAGCAAGCAAACCAACGAATGGGGTGAGGAAATCGGTGGTTTCTATTCATACGAGATGGCTCTTTCTGCATCATACGGAGCTAAGATTTTTCCAAACTTTTATGCAGGACTGAATTTCAAATTTATCTATAGTGCATTGGCTCCTCAAATATACGTGGGACATGAGAAAAAAAGCGGAACAGGCAGTTCATTTGCACTCGATTTTGGAGTTATTTACGATACACCTCTTAAAGGTTTGGTCACCGCAGCCACTGTTCAGCATCTTGGTCCAGATATTCACTACATCGATGCAGCGCAGGCAGATCCTCTCCCAAGGAATCTTCGTGTCGGTTTGGCATATCAGGCAATTAAAACAGATTATCACTCTCTTATTACAACTGTAGATATTGAGAAAGAAATAATTAAATTTAAGGACCCCGATAATCCATGGTCTCTTGAATGGCATTATGCTGTCAAACATCTCGGATTTGAATACACATACGCAAACTTCTTCTCAGTAAGAGGTGGTTATATTATTGATTACGATTACTATCCTAAAAAAGAATCGGTTGAGGATACCAAAAAACCGGGATACATATTTAACACAGGCGACTATATAGGTACTGACTATTTCACCTTTGGGCTTGGCCTTCAATACGGTAAACTATTGTTTGATTTTGCATACATACCAAAAGTTAGCGATCCAGAGAATAAAGGTAGCTCATTACCACTTTCGGATATTATGAGATTATCGGTTACTGCACAATTCTAGTGTTTATATTTTCTGAGATTTATTTTCTTTCAGGATTGCTACGATTTTATCATATTATCATCTCAGTCAATTGTAATACCTTGAATTAGATTAACGAATTTTTATTCGGAAATACTATAATGGTGGAGGAATAAGGATGTGGAATCGGCGAACAATATTCGTAATTTGCCTTTTGTTGTTTAGTTTTGCAAAAGGTGATTTTCGAGTTAATAAAATTACTAATGACACATTACGACCAAGAATTAATGCAACAACCGAATTATCAAAACCCAATCCCAATCCACCACTTCTCGATAAACTTGATAGAGAATATCGATATTCTCTTCCAACCGATGTGCTAATTCACACATATACAATAAAGATATGCGCTATTAGAGTTCAGTTTCAACCTGATGAGACGGATAGTAGCACTGGTAATGGACAGTTTGATCTTACCCCAGATGATAGCATAAATTTTGATCCACCACCGCACAACAAATCGTATTTTGCATCGCACCTCGAGGCTTTGGCACGATATTATAAATTCGTATCCCATGACAAACTAAACCTAACTTATGATATATTCCCCGAGGATGAGAACGAAGCGTATACGCTTCCAGAACAAATGGGATATTACGGTCCAGAAGGCTGGTTTGGCAACGATCCGGGGTCACGTCTCTTTGGGTTTTTTAAGGATGCAATACAACATGTGGATTCTATTGGAAGTGTACCATTCTGCGATTACGATGTTATAATTGTATTTCATGCTGGAAGCGATTGGCAAAATGATGTAGCAACTTTTTATCCAGATTTGGCGGAAATCTATCCAGATATATTCATCCCCAGTCCATACGACCTACCAACTGCGTATTTAATCCTCACCGATGAAACTTTAGCTACATGCATTACACAGGGAATTGTGATGCCCGAACATGCTTATCAAGATGGCCAAACTGTTCTTATTAACGGTATTCTGGCTCATGAGTTCGGACATTATCTGGGTCTGGTGGATCTATACTCCACGATTGATTTCACTTCAAACGTTGGGTATTTTTCCCTTATGGACAATGGTCATGCTGCAGGTATTCAACTTGTTGAGGAGGAAACAGGGGATGTACATGATGTTTTCGGTTTATTGCCGACTTATCCTTCGGCATGGGAACGGGCTTACCTTGGCTGGGAAAATGTGGTCACATTAGATGACCCTATTGCCGATTTCGAGCTCTATGCATGCGAAATTCCGTTGCCTCCGAACAAACCTACAATTACAAAAATCGACATCGATGAATTCGAATATTTCCTTATAGAAAATCGTCAGTCAGAACCGTGGGACGACATTTCTAATGTAGCGATACGTCAAGACTCTATCACAGGTGTTATTATGGGAATTCAATATAACGACGAATTCATTGGCGCCTATGATTTCGCTTTACCGGGTGCCGGAATTCTTATATGGCATGTGGATGAGAAAGTTGCATACGGTGATTTTAACAATAATGGTATCAATAATTTTCTCGACAATACACTTCAATGGGACTGGGAGAGAAGATTTATCGATCTTGAGGAAGCCAATGGCATTCAGGGTTTCGACCTTTGGACAAATTATTTTGGGGAACTGGATGACTATTATAGATACCCATCCCAAAGATTCGATCCCTACACAATTCCATATTCGGATAACAATTTTGGCGGTAGAACAGGAATATCTGTATTTAATTTTTCCAGATCCAACATAATAATGACTTTTTCGTTCGATTATGAAGGACCTCGATTGGATTGGCGTTCAACAGTGGGATATCCAATTTTAACATCCCCATTGCTGGTGGACTTGGACAACGACGATAGTCTGGAGATACTCGCTCAATCTCACGGCTTGTTATTTGCGTGGAACAACGATGGTAGCTTTTTCGTCCCAGGATCTGATATTATTCAATTGATTATTTTCAATAGTGAGACAATATATGTTCCCATACCATTGGTTTATAATTTTGATGTAAACATCACAGAACCAAAAGCTGGAGATATTGACGGAGACGGTCGAATCGACATTGTTCTGGGAGATGATCTTGGACGAATTACCGCATTGAATCCTGAGACGAGCCTCACAAGGTTTAGCATCAAACCCGGTTTCCCAATTTACATCGATTATAAAGTTATAATTCCACCAACGTTATACGATATCGATAATGATGGCAAAGATGAGATTATTGCAGCGAACAATAAAGGAAGATTAATTGTTATAAAGGAAGATGAGATACTATGGGAATATGAGCTTGGTGGTTTTCCAGTCGGTTTATTCGGTCTTCCTGATGGAAGAATAATCGCAGTCGCTCAGCAAAAATTAGGGCGTGTATTTTTGTTTTCAGCCGATGGAGAATTATTGAAACGATTCGATCTACCTGTTGGAAACCTCCAAGTTCCAGCGATTGCAATGTCAGAAACCGAAACTCTAATTATTCTAACATCCAGACAGGGAAGAATTTCCATTTACGACAATATATTTTTCGGTTCGGGAAAACCTGTTCCTGTTGGTGAATCCAATGGTCAAATTGTTATAG
>CAZLTJ010000003.1:43428-51279 GCA_964562425.1 uncultured bacterium | reverse complement strand
GAAGATGACGGTTTGAGAATATTTTTTACTACAGACTCTTCATTGTATTGTTATCACCTCAATGGCTCACTTTGCGAGAATTTCCCAGTAGAATTTAGGAACGACGTTTTACGAGATTCTCCGATAATTATCGACGTAAACGATGATTCCAACAATGATATATTAGTTTCTTCTGAGGAATCCAAGATTTATGCGGTTAACATGAAAGGGGAAATACTGAACGATTTTCCTATAGCATTAGGAACAACAATAAGCACACCCTCGGCAGGGGATATCGATAACGATGGTGTAACGGAATTAGTGCTGAGTTCTTTCGACGGTGTTCTGTATGTTTGGGATGAATTAGGAAAGGAAGTAGCCTGGCCATCATTCTGGTACAATATCGGTGGAAACAGGATATTTGAATTCGAGGATATAGAAATCGAACCGAATGCAGGAGCTAAGCTAATCCAGTCATTCTACAATTATCCAAATCCTGCAAAGGATATTACTTATTTTCGTTTCAGGCTTAATGAAGACAAAGATGTTAGAATTAAAATTTTCGATGATGCCGGGAATTTGATCGATGAATTAACCGATAGAGCACATGCTGGCTTGCCTTGCGAGATTCTTTGGCGCACAACAAAAGTGGCTTCTGGGGTTTATTGGGCTATTATCGAGGTAGACAACAAAACTATCCGAAAGCCATTCGTTATTGTTAAATAATCCATACAATGCCCTCAAAAACTAAAATAGCGATAATAACCGATAGAGATTATTTCCGCAGGATCGATGCTCTTCTACGCAGGAAATTTGGCAATCCTGACAAATTAGACCTCGATCCCACGGCGTCTCTTGTGAAGGGTATATTATCTCAAAACACCACCGATGTCAACCGTGACAGAGCTTTTGAAAATTTAATGAATACATTTCGAGATTGGGAAGATATTTTAAATTCTAACGAAAAACTGATTGCTAATTCGATAAGGGTTGCAGGTATGTCCAACCAAAGAGCCTCTCGAATTAAGAACTTATTACACTGGTTAAAAGAGCAAAACAAAGGCGAAATAGACGCAGAATTCCTATTAAATATGGAACCCAAATTGGCAATGGATAAATTGCTCAAATTGCATGGGATTGGAATAAAAACGGCATCCGTATTCTTATTATTCTGTTGTGGTGCGCCATTTTTCCCTGTCGATACTCATATAAAACGTTTAATGGTCAGATTTGGTGTTTATCCTCAGAAAACCTCTGCAGAACCAATGATTGTCGAGTTATCAGAGATAATTCCCACCGAATTACATTACAGACTTCATTTGAATTTGATAACTCTTGGAAGAAAAATTTGCAAAGCTCGCAATGCACAATGCGAAATATGCCCATTAGATGAAGTTTGTGGCAAATATCTTTAATGAGATTATAATTTTAGTATAACTTATGTCAGTTTACGTTTAGTTTATGAGCTTTAATGTTTCGAAAGATGCAAACTTTTAGGTTTGCATTTCAGATTCTTCAGACAATATTAAGTGAAAATTGGGAGTTGCAAATGAGGATAAAAGAGCATCCGATTCTTGAGTTTCCATGGATGAAGGAAGGCGAAAAACCAAAAGTTGTTAGTTTCATTTTTGAGGGACGAACAATGCACGGCTATGACGGGGAACCTATTTCCGCGGCTCTTCACGACAACGATGTTAAAGTGCTTAGATATTCCATACGATTTAAGAGACCAAGAGGTTTCTTCTGTGCAATCGGTAGATGTTCCTCATGTCTTATGAATGTTGATGGTATACCTAATATTAGAACATGTATCACTCCGCTACGTGAAGGCATGAATATACAGAAACAGGTAGGGAAAGGTAAAATTATTAATTGAGGAAAATAATTCGGTCATCAAAGATCAATATTGGCAGATTATATCTTTAAGAAAAAAGTGTAATACATCGAAAAAAGTCTTCATCAAAATCTAAATTTAATATTTATAACTTATCAGTTAGGAGGTATTAGATGAAAGGAATTTTAAAATCAAATATCAAAACTTTTTGTTGTATGCCAACTGTAATAAACCGCAATGGTACATTTATAAGTGCTTTCTTAGTTTTTGTAGTAATTATTTCGATTTTAAGCGGGATTATTAGTCCAATTTCTGCAGAAGTCCCAACTGGAGGGATAAAACGCGGTGTAGAAAGAGCACAAACTCTCGATAAAGTCGTTTCTAAGGTGAAAGTTCTATATGTAATTCCTCCCGGTAATTTTCAAGACAAGGAACTCTTTGAAACAAAGGAATACTTAGAATCAAAAAAAAATGAGTCCACAATCGCATCCACTGATACAGTGGAATTTACGGGTATAGAAGGTGGAAAAATCACCCCTGATATTTTGCTATCTAAAATCGATTCAAAAGATTACAAGGCGATAATTTTTATAGGCGGTACGGGTGCAAAAGCACTTTTTGACAATGAAGATGCTCATAAATTAGTCGTGGATTTCGCAAAAGAAAATAAAATAGTAGCGGCTATTTGTCTTGCGCCTGTTATTCTGGCACGTGCTGGGATTCTTAAGAATATTAGGGCTACAGTATCTCCTTTCGGTAAAGAAGAACTTATTAAGGGCGGTGCAAGATATGTAGACAAGGATGTTGTAACCAATAGAAGATTTATTACAGCTAAAGGTCCTGACGCTACACAGCCTTTTGCTAAGGCTATAGAGAAAAAAATTGCGCAAGAAATGTTTAGTCCAAGAATTCACAAGAGTATCATGCCGGTTGAATAACCAAACGTAAAGACTTGCTTTGTATAATTAGTTATATTGTCGATTCTACCCTCATTTTGCGTTACTTGCGAAATGATGGTTCTTTATGCGACTCTTCTTCACAATTTCCAGTCACAGTTTGCATTTGTGAGTTTCTTTGTTAAATTTATTTATTATGACCGATAAATTAGAATACAATGTCTCGAGAGATGTATCACATCGAATCCATACTCTGTTTGCAGCTAAATCATTATACAGATTGAAGATTGCATTAGGAATTCCCGAACTAAATTGCGCTCTCTCCATTCGGTCGAAACCTCCTCAAAAAATTCTTGAGCATACATTAGCTGAAATTAAATCATCGGCATTACCTTCTCGAATCGTTCTTCTAAAGCAGATTCATTCATGTATAATTCACCAAATATCAAATCAAGATGATATAGAGAGACTTAATGGGCTTGAAGGTGACGCTCTAATTACTGATCTGCCCGATGTGGGATTATGTGTTTCAGTAGCGGATTGTGCACCGATTATTCTTGCGGATAAAGTCAATAAAGCAATAGCTTTGATTCATGCAGGTTGGCGCGGAATCGAAGCTGGAATTGTCGAACATTGTCTTGAAATCCTTTTCAATTATGGAGGAAAACCGAGAGAAATTTTTGCATATATCGGTCCAACAATCAGCAAGAAAGACTATGAAGTGGGTTCCAAATTCTTGGAATTATTCCCAGATTCAACTCAAAAAATTAATGATAAATTTTTTTTCGATATCCCTGCAGAGATAAAAAGAAGACTTGCGATGAGAGGTATTGAAAATGTTTATATATTCCCATATAGCACAAAGGATTCTATGTGGCTTCATTCGTATCGTCGCGACGGTATTAGAGCTGGCAGAAATCTTATTGTAATCTGGAAAAATCGAACATGATCATGCCTATGAGGAAGAAAATATTAATACTACTGATGATATCCATATCCGCAACTGCAATGGAAGTCGTCGGAGTACCCGGGATTTATAAGGAAATTCCTGCCAAGTATTTGCCACAGGTTCTGTGGGAAAAGGGGTACTGGGAAGCAAGTATCGATTCTGTTGCGAACAGCAAAATGTTTATTACACTCGGCAGACCGTCAAAAATAAATTCATTTAAAATTAATCTACCCGACTCTGTGGCTAAACACTTAAGGAATATCTATCCTCCCTCCAAAGGTTCGCTTGTTGATGCACAGCGAATTAAAAATTTTTTAGACGATGTTGTAAACAAATTAGAAAACTCTGGATATCCATTTGCTGCATGCTCAGTATCCATGGATATAGCGGAAAACAACGAAAAAGAAATTTCATTGGACATCTCATTTGAATTGGAAACCGGTCCGTACATAAAGCTTCTCTATCTCGACTCCCAGATCGATGGGAAAACAAAAGGCAGTGTTATAGAACACTTAATGCTGTTCAAACCAAACAAACCTTTTAGAAAAAAATACATTCAAAGTGGAAGCAGAAGACTCAGAAGGTCGGGTATTATCCGACTTCGTGGAGAACCGTATCCAGCCATCGATTCGGAAGGAAATTATGTTCTGGTTGTTAGAGGAAAGGACCTTATTGTAAATTCGTTCCAAGGGATTATTGGGACAGATGGCGAGAAAATACTCGGAGACCTCCAGTTTGCCTCGAAAAATTTGTTTGGCACCGGCAGAAAATTCTCAATAAAACTCTTTCTTGAAAACGAACGTACAACTTTTGAACTTGATTATATCGAGCCATTTTTGGGGAAATCAAATATCTCACCACAATTTAGAATGAAATTCCAGAACGCCGATTATGTCCGTCAGAATTATCGATTTGGTGTGCAGTACCCCATAAGCTTCGAGTTAGACGGTTACACCGGTTTCTCAATCAGACGAAATTATCCCTCCAAAACACCTAATGAAGGCACAAGAAGTTTAGCTCTGGAATTCTGGGGGAGCTATACATCAATTGAGGATGTATTGATGCCACGGTCAGGATTCACTATACGCTTAGGTGGCGAAGTATCGCGAATAAACGATTACAACGAAGATGAAATTCAACCGGCTGCAAATGCCAATTTTTCTGTGTTCGCAGCTTTTCCTATTAAAACATTGTCTATATGGCTCAAAGCAACAGGTACGGGATACATTGAACCAAAACTCCCTGACTTCTCCTTATGGTATCCACTCGGTGGTTGGACCAATCTGAGGGGTTATCGGCAGGAGCAGTTTTATGGTGCCAAAATCGGCGTTCTAACTATCGAACCTCGATTGTTTTTCCAAAACAATGCATCGGTATTAGCCTTTTTGGATATCGGGGCTTTTTACAATGACGATGGATGGCAAGTAAAACCGGGATATGGCGTTGGATTTGAATTCGCACGACCTCCTGGTGCTATGTCTATTATCTACGGTCTTGGCGAGGATAGGAAGATATCAAAAGGTTTAATACACATTGGTCTTCGATTGGATATTTAGTTGGTACATTGAACCATGAAATTAATATTACAATTAAACTAAGAATACTGAGGAGACTAAAGTAATGATAGTTTTCGCAACAGGGACATGTGGATTTATAGGGAGTCATATAGTTGACAATTTAATCGACAGGGGTTATTCCGTGGGTGCATTGGCTCGTGGATGCAGCGATACACAATTCCTTTCTACAAAAGCCAAGCCATACAAGTTCGATACATTCAACCCGGATGAAGTCGCCTCTGAACTCACCGATATCGATTACTTTATTCATATTGCAGGACTGACCAAATCGGTCAGAAGTAAAGATTATTATACAATTAACAGTGAGTTAGTTAATATTTGGCTTAAAGCATGCCATAAATATTGCAAAAAGCTTAAGAAGTTTGTGTTAATAAGTTCAATTGCTGCACTGGGACCTTCTGATAAACCATTAACGGAGAATACAACTCCCAATCCTACAACCGAATACGGCAAAAGCAAACTATTAGGCGAGAAATATGCCGAAAAGTTTATGGATAGAATGCCAATAACGATAATAAGACCTCCAGCCGTTTATGGACCACGAGATAAAGATTTCTTATCATACTTTAAATTAGCAAGTCGTGGCTTTCTTCCTATCGCGGGAAATCCTAAGTGTCAAGTATCATTTATACATGCTTTCGATCTTGCAAACGGGATTATTTTAGCTATGGAAAGCGACAAGAGCACTTGTGAGACTTTCCTGATTAGCGATGGCACAATCCAAACTAGAGAGAGCTTTGCGCAAAAGCTTTCGGAAAATTTTGATAGAAAATCTTTCACCTTTCGCATACCCATTTCAATATTAAGATCTATTGCTGCAAGCAATGAATTAATATCCAAAATTACTCACAAAGCTCCACTGCTTTCCTTTGCAAAAGCTAGAGATTTAATTAACCCATGGCCAGTTGACAGCTCGAAGATAACCAATATTCTGGGTTTTAAGCCTCGATACAATCTCGATACTGGTCTCGCAGATACTGCAAGATGGTACCGGTCGATTGGTTGGTTAAAATGAAAAAATATACATATATAGGCGATGCGGTTATTATTGTGTTGGTTTTATCTCTTGGCTTTTCACCCTATTGGTTCCGAGCGAAAAATGCAACAATAGACAAATTCATTATTGAAATGAATGGGGAAACATTTGCGGTAATCGATTGCGATACCGATACAACAATCGTTGTTCCTGCACAATTGGGACCAATTATTGTAGAAATTCATGATGGCTCAACATGGATTAAAAGTTCAAGCTGTCCGTTGAAATACTGTGTCGAGATGGGTGCAATATCAAAACCGCATCAAGTCATTGCTTGCGTACCCAATAAGGTGTTAATCAAGGCAACAGGAAATGGAAAAAAAAGTAAGCTCGATGCAATTCTCAATTGAAAGAAACAGGAAAATTGCCAGATATGCAATATTACTTGCCATATCTCTGTCGATCTGGGTTTTGGAGGAGTTTGTTCCACGACCTGTTCCTTGGATGAAGCCCGGTCTTTCATATGTGGCGGTTCTTGTAGGTATGAGCATATTAGGACCGATTATGGGCGGGAGCATTGCAATTTCAAGATCATTGCTCGGTTCACTGATATTAGGAAAGCTATTATCCCCATCATTTATATTGTCAATAAGCGGCTCGGTTGCTGCTTCAATTGTTATGATACTTTTATTCCCACTAAAAAACCGACTTCTGACGATTTTGGGTATTAGCGTTGCCGGATCTTTTTCGCATATTGTGGTTCAAATTGCAATAGCAGGAGCATTGTTTTACAGAACGGATATCGTTCTTGCATTACTACCTGTTTCAACCATATGGGCTGTTATTGCAGGTGCAATTGTAGGCTTAATTGCAACCGCTGTCGAAAAAAATCTATTAAAATTTTATAAATGATCTTTTAACTTTTATTATTTGAAAAAGTATTTTATTATATCTAATAGAATTTTGAGAGTCAATGTATAATGAAATTTCAAAGGAAGTAAAACAATGAAAAGAATAACACTTCTTATGGCATTTATTTTGTTGGCTTTAGTGTTAACTGGCTGCACACTCACAAAGGATTTCGAGTTTGATATTGAAAGAGAATTCGATGTTACACATCCACACAGCACATATTCAACTGTGGAGGATGTGGATGCAACAGAATCCAGTTCCGACTTCGAAAAGTACAAAGAAGACCTCGAGGACCTTGAACTTCAAGCTGCTTATTACACAGTAACTTATAACGGGAATTCTCCGACACAAACAGTAACGCACGCAGTCTTGAGTGTGGACGAGATAGGCGGAACTACTCCAGTCGAGCTCTCTCATGTAGACAACATCTGTCTCGACAGCGTCCTGAATACCGAAACCGAACTAACAGTTAATTCAGACGGTGAAGATAAACTTATTACACTACTCGAAAAAAGCCCGTACACTGCCAGATTCACATTTGATGGCACAGTAACCGAGGAACCTGTGAATTTCAAGGTGAAATTTAGGCTTAGGTTTAAGGTAACTTATAAGAAGAAAATTATTTGATAACTCTTTAAATTTTTCTGATAAAAAAATCCCATCCTTGGAAGATGGGAACTTAAATAACATCACTCAGCTTGATCTTAAATAATTAATCTGTCGTTTCT
>CAZLTJ010000003.1:31197-43418 GCA_964562425.1 uncultured bacterium | reverse complement strand
CTTTTCTACTTAACGCTTTTCTATCCTTTGCAACAAAGACCAGAGAATCTCCCACAACAGCGTTAAGAGGAACAGTTAATACAGATTCAGCACTTTCTATTATTATCATTGCATCCGCATACATACCACTCTTGAGTTTCATCTTTGAATTTGAAATTTTAACTTCGACAGTATAGGTTCCGGAACGAGGGTCTGCAATTTGATCTACTCGGTTTACAATACCAGAAAACAACGTATCCGTAAACGAATCAAAGCTAATTTTAACGGTCATTTCTTGCATAACTTTCGGAATATCTCTGTCCGACACTTCCAATTCCAAACGCGCGGAACTAAGATCGATAAGAGTTACAATACCTCTTCCTCCCATCATTGCATTATAGAATTCACCCTCATTACCATTTACTGATCCAATAATTCCTGAGAAAGGTGCTCTAAGTTCGATATTCTTACTGGCAATTTCGTATAAAGCCTTAGCGTTTTTGTATGCAGCATTAACCTGCTCAAACTGTGCATCTGGAATCGAACCTTGTTCGTGCAACTTTTTCATTCTTTCATAGTTATCCTTTACCATGCCAAGGTTCGCTTTTGCTTGGTCAAGTTGTTCTACTGATAACCTTGCAACTAATTGTCCTCGAGAAACACTCTGGCCTTCTATGACGTATATTCTGTCAATGAATGTGCTTATACCAGGTCCAAGAGAAATTTCTTTGATTCCTTTTGTAATACCACTGTATTTAATATACGCTCCAACATTTCCTTTTTTAACTGGAGAAACCAAAACTCTAAGCGCACCCTTCGAATGTATAGGTTCTTCCTTTCCCTTTTTCTCCCTGCTGCATCCTGTTAACAGAATTGCTGCGATTATTAATGGTAAAATCCATTTTTTCATTATTTTGACCTCACATTGTTTTATTTCGATAGAATAGTTTCCAATTGTCTTTCCAAATCACCAGTGAATAACTCAAGTTGCGAGATTGCAATATTATAGTCTGCTAACATGTTAAGTCGGTTGATCTTTGCTCTGGTAAGATCAGCTTGGGCATCGAGAAGTTCGGTGTTGGTTGCGGAACCCACATCGTAAAGGTCGGTCGTAACTTTGAAACTCTCCTTTGCTGTTTCAATAGCTTTATCAGCTATTCCAAGTGATCTTTTTTTCTCGTCATAGTTATTAAAGGCGGCTTTTGTAGCTATTACAATTGCATCCTTTGCATTATTTATAGTAAACTTTAAACTTGCATTCTGAGCTTTAGCTTCACTTATCTTGGCAATATTTGATCCCCAATTGAAAATATCCCAGCTTAAAACTCCAACAGCTGTCCATGAGTCGTACCACCTGTTCTCAAGTTTTCTGTTCGGCTTGTTGTATGCATAATTAAACACCGCAGTAAACGATGGCAGTAAACCTTCCCAAGCCATTGTCACATTGAGCTTCGCGAGTTCTAAACCTTGATTTAGGATATGAATATCGACACAATTCTTCAATGTCTTAGATACAGCTGTGTTCTTGGACAAGCCTATTTCCCTATATGTTAAAGTATCGGCAATTTCTATATCGTCAGTTGTCGCTAAACCTATCGCCATTTTTAGGGCATCGATGCTTAAATTAATTGCATTATTAGCCTGAATAACCATAAGTTCGGTTTCAGCTCCCTTAACTTGTGCAGAAAGTAAATCTTTTTTATGTATCATACCAGCATCGGTCATATTTTGAAGTTGCTTAATATGAGAATCCATCTGCCTTTTAGAAACCTCTGCGATTAGAAGAAAGGCTTTTGCTTGAACATAATGATAGTATGCCTTTTTAGCTTCAGCTACTGCATTAAGTTGTGCTTTCTTAAACTCTAATTTACTAATCGATGTGCTCTTTTTAGCCATAGCATAACCTGTCCATATCTGTGGTGCAACTGGTTCTGTTAGATTAATTTCACCCTTATACATTTCTGCTTTACCCATTTCAATTTTTATAGGGTCACCTGCCATACCCATACTCGCTGGATCAATAATAGAATAGGGAGCTTCATTAAGTCTAGTATACGTTCCTTTAAGCTGTGCAAAGGGTAGCATTCCTGTGAATACCTGATATTGTCGTGATTTTGCAGCATTGAAATTCTCTCGAGCTGATAATACAGTCTTATTTTGCATTGCAGCAAGCCTTATGCAATCCTCGAGTGTGAGAACGTTTCCAAAAGAAAACGTAAATATCAACAGCAATGTTATGAATAATGTAGTAGTTTTCATTTAAGTGCTCCTCTAAGAATAAGCTCAACAATTCTCCTCGCGCTTATTTCACCTTTATATAATCCACTGAATTTCGCGGTAATATAAAAAACTATAACTCCATTAAGAAGGATTTGAAATTCCTCTTCATCTACTCGAAATTTTGATTTACCATAACGCTCCATTAAATTCTTTACAATATCTGTAATATCATCTTTGAATGATATCGATTTAATCCTGAGATCTCGCAAAATTTCGTCACGTCGAAAATGCAAACCATGATGAATGAACGTGAATAATTTTTGGTGTTCAGAAAAATAGTCGAACCATAATTGAATCATTCCTGTGAGTACATCCTCGAATGCACCATCCGCTTGAGAAATTTCCCTTGTCAAATTTAGAAGCCTCTCAAATTTACGATTTATCAGTTCTACTATTATTTCTTCTTTGTTTTTAAAATACAAATATAATGTTCCCTTTGATAGGTCTGCCTTTTCTGCTATCTTATCCATGGAAATACTTTGAAATCCATTAGTCCGGAACACAGCTTGCGCAGCTTTCATTATGCTTTCTCGGCGTTCTAATTTTTCCTTCCTTTTTCTATCCCTTATTGTCACTCATTTCCCCTTCTTGAATATCAAATTCAATTGCTGACCATAAATTAACATTATGACCGCACGGTCAATAATATTGGCTTTTCTAACTTTGTCAATTAATTTTAAGAGTTTTTTTTATTTTGGAAATTGTATTTTAAAAACTTCGAATTTAAAGTTTAAATTGCCAATAAAAAACCGACAGCTAAATAAAAACTGTCGGTTTAGATAACAAAACAGCATGACTCGTGACAACCCAAACAGTAAATTTAAAGCTATTTAATCGAATTTTCTAGTCTTTGGATTTAAAAAGCCCGACCAAATTGCCGTCGGGGTCCTCTAACAGTGCATAAAACCCATAGTCAGGAATACTAGTTTTACCTTGTTTAACCGATCCTCCCAATCCAGTAACTTTCTCAAGATACGGTTTTATCTTGTCAACACAGAAGTAAATTACAGGAGATGAACCGGGTTCTACCTTTTCCACCTTCATCAATCCACCACCAACACCATCGGAAGAATCATACATATAGTAATCAACAGAATGTTTATTAAATTCCCATCCGAAAAGTCCATTGAAGAATCTCTCTGAACGATCGAGATCAGTGGAGCTCCATTCTATGTGGCACAAAGCATTCTTAGTCATAAGAACCTCACTTGTTATGTAATTATTGATACCGCTTCTTTTTAGACACATTTGCAAATAAAAGAATAATTAAAAAACTATGTCGATTAGATCTAGGCTTATTTAAATTATTATGTTTCCTTTATCTAATCATGATTAGCTTTTTATTCAAGACAAAACCAGCAGTTTCAAGAGAAACGAAATATATCCCTGTTGTGAAGTCTTTGGTGTTGATCTCAACGGAATGTTTTCCAGCAGAATAATTCCTTTCAGGTATATAATATATTTCGCGACCAGTTAAATCGTAAAGCTTTAGCGATGTATTTGCAGCTTCCGGAAGATCAAATGAAATAGAAGTTTTGCCATCAAACGAATAACTTGAAATAACCAAATCTAATTCTTTATTCGAATTATACTCATCGATATTACTACTTTCACCCCATCCAGTAAAGGTTGGAACCCAGCGAAGTGTCCATGTCGCTGGCGATTCGCAATTTGCAGGTGGATTGAAATCAAAAGCAGTAAATGTACTGACGTAATCAGCTCTATCTAAGAAACACCACGAAACCCATATTGTATCCTTAGAACCATAAGATAAGCCTAAAATTCGATAAGAAATGGCAATTTCGTGGTATGTAATGCCACCGCTTGCTGGTATTGGAAGTGCATACCATCCATCTACTGCTCCCATTCCAGAAAATGACCATACCCCACCAACTGGTGTGAAATTGCCCATAAACTGACAAATGTGAAACCCAAAGTAATTGGAATTTAAAGTAGCTTCGGCTCTATGTCCCAAATCAAAGAACAGTTCGCTAACCCAGAAATAAGGTTGATCACATTCCCACGCAATGTAAAGACTATCATTACCTTCCACTAAATAAACTCTAACATTATTGTATTTAGCTGCATTGGGATCAAAATCTGCCTTGCCGTATGTATAGACATTTGCTCCGTCCCATTCTCCTGGAGATTTGATATCATCTATAGTTATTCCAGCAAGTGGATCTGTCGGAAATTGCCAGTATACAATATCCCCAATTGCAATGGTGAAGATTAATCCAATACAGAAAACTAATACACCTTTAAAACGCATTTTAGCACCTCCATGTTAAAAAAATAAGGTTTTTGGATTATTTATTCCTTTAATTACAAAATATTCTTATTGACGTTTACGTCAAGGGATATTATTATTAATAATAGAAAATATCTAATTGCTAAGATGTTAAAATTATTTAATTTAATAAGGGGTCGTAATAACACATGTGTCAAAAACCTAAGAAATCAGAACTAACAGAATCTGAAAATCAGGCAGATGAACTTCTCGGGATTGGAGAAGTTGGCAAATTACTAAACACAACTACTCGAACTATAAGGTATTATGAGGAACTCGGAATGGTCTATCCCTTTCGAGTGGATGGTAAGGGTCAGAGACGCTATGACAGCCGACATATCGCAATTCTACGCTTTCATCTTCGTTGTCGCAAACTTGGAATCTCAATTAAAGAACTTCTGGAGATTTCCCGATCATACTATCATGTGGATTGTAAACTCGGTGATAAATTAGTTCTTGAAACTCTTAATAAACATCTCGGAGAAGTGGAAAAGAAACTGGAAGTATTAGAGGAAATTAGGAAAGGTCTTTTAGATATGATTGAATACGAGAAGGAAAATTCAGTTACTCAGAGCGGTCCTGCAGCACCTCCAAATCACCCAGCCAAAAAAAGAAGCCAAAAAAAGTAAGTAATTTTCCATAACTCAATCATTAGAATCCTTCGTTGCGAAGTGGAAACTGCAGAAATTAGTCAAATTATTTCAAATGTATAACCTTTCTCGTTTAAAATCTTCTTTCAAGAATTATTGCTATCACTCGAAATCAGTTGACATGAGATTTTTGTAAATTTACTTTTGCTGGATGCTTTAAAAGCTTTTAGGAGGAATTAATGGCAAACAATGATATTTCGGACAATTCAAATGTCGATCAGTCTAATGAAGTCTTGGTTAAGGAGCAAACCACCAGCAAACCGACTACTGTTCCAATTTTCATAATGGGAAAAAGATATCGTGTGCCAAGCACACTAACGATATTAAAAGCATTAGAATACGCTGGTTATCGACTTCTCAGAGGTGTAGGATGCCGCGCTGGGTTCTGTGGTGCTTGTGCTACTGTTTATAAAACTCCGGATTCCTACAAACTTAAGGTCGGACTTGCATGTCAAACTGTTGTGGAACCAGAGATGTGGGTCACCGAGTTACCTTTCTTTCCTGCTGTCAAGAAAACCTATGATATAGAAAAAATTCCTGCAACAGCCGAGGCTGTTATGGCTATCTATCCAGAAATTGCAAGATGTGTGGCATGTAATTCCTGTACCAGAGTTTGTCCTCAAGATCTTGAGGTAATGGATATAATTCAGGAGACTCTGCATGGGAATCTAAAAAAAGCAGCTGAACTCTCATTCGATTGCGTTATGTGCGGTTTATGTGCAAGCAGATGTCCCGCTGAGATTGTCCATTACAATGAAGCAATTCTCGTCAGACGTCTTTACAATAGGCATTTGGTGCCGAATTCTCGGGAACTTGCTGTTCGTGTTGAGGAACTGGCTGAGAATAAATATCAAAATGAAATTGATCGTCTAAAAGAACTAAGTGAAGAACACCTTAGGAAAATTTACTCTGTTCGACCACTCGAAGGAGCCCCTGGTGTCGAACTGAAAACCAACAGAATCTACTGGGATGACGAAATTATGAAGGGAAACGTAAAATAATATACAAGAATGTTCAAGTAAGTATAATGTTAAGGTTTCTAAATTTTATAAATGTAGGAGTAAATAATGGAGAATTCTGTATATACCGAACAAATGATCGCTTCAATTCGCAAAGTTGAAACCACCAGACCTAAAAGGCTCGAGGAAGCCAAACGAGGATATAGATTTGATAAGCTTTCTCTCAAAGATTCGCAGGAACTTCTCGAGAAGTTTCATCCAGACTATATCGCTGAGCAGAAAAAAACGCTAAGAGTTGGTCCGTCCAAGGGTGAAATATTGAATATCGAAGTTGTAAATATTTTTGAGGGTCACTCACGTATATTTAAACAATATGATGAATTCTCGCGGAGAATAACAAATCCCGACTATGTGACCGATGTTCTAATTATAGGTGGAGGTGGAGCCGCTACATCCGCAGCACTAATGGCTCACAAAAACGGAGCAAGTGTTATCCTTGCAACAAAACTCAGAACAGGCGATGCCAACACTATGATGGCTCAGGGCGGAATTCAGGCTGCAGTAACACCGGTTGACTCTCCAGCAATTCATTATCTTGACGTGATTGGTGGTGGCCATTTTAAGAATGAACCAGAACTTGTAGAAGCACTGGTCAATGATGCACCCTTTGCTATAGCATGGCTAGAAAAATTAGGAGTTATGTTTGATAAGAATCCTGATAATACAATGATGGTTTTACACGGTGGCGGAACCTCAAGAATGCGTATGCATTCCTGCTTAGATTACAGTGGTGCAGGTATTATGAGAGTTCTTCGAGATGAGGTGAAAAATCATCCCGAGGAGATCGATCTGCTCGAATTCTCACCAGCTGTGGAGCTAATTCTAAACGATCGCGGGGAGTGTATTGGCGCAATCGTGTTTAATATGGAAACTGAGGAATATCATGTAATCCATGCTAAAGCCACAGTAATGGCTACAGGTGGTTTTGGTAGGCTTCACATCCAGGATTTCCCAACGACTAACCATCACGGCGCAACCGGAGACGGTCTAACTATGGGCTATCGGGCTGGAATACCTATACGATACTTAGGAGCCGTTCAATATCATCCTACTGGTGCTGCTTTCCCTGAGCAGATTGTCGGCTTGTTGATAACTGAAAAAGTTCGCGGCTCAGGCGCAGATGTAGTGAATGTCGATGGCGAAAAATTCGTATTCCCTCTTGAACCACGAGATGTCGAAGCTGCTGCAATCATCAGGGAAGCTACTCCTTGCGAAAACGGCGGAAAAGGCAAAGGTATGGCAACATCTACAATGTATGGTGTATGGTTAGATTCCCCGCTAATCGATCTTCTCGACGGCGAAGGGACAATCGCTAAGAAACTCCCGGCAATGGTTAGAATGTTCGATCGTTTTGGAATAGATATGACAAAGGATCCTATTCTCATTTATCCTACATTGCATTATCAGAACGGTGGACTTGAAATATCTGCTGATGGTTCAACAATATTACCTGGACTTTTTGCAGGTGGTGAAGTCTCCGGTGGAGTGCATGGCACAAACAGACTTATGGGAAATTCGCTTTTGGATGTTGTAGTTTATGGCAGAAGAAGCGGGACATCTGCTGCAATATATGCCAAAGAAAAATTTATCGATTGGGGTAAGGCAACAATCCAACATGTGTTCGAGTATGAACAGGAAATTGCTCAGTTTGAAGATATACCAGAGGATCGTATTACGCCTGTATTACTCCCAGATTATACACCGGAGCATGTCAAGAAGAAGCAATTGACCACCAATTATTCTGGAAATTTGTGGTAATTTGTAAAAGATTTAATATCCACAATATTTATTGAATTTTAGGTAATTACTTCAATTTACAGAGTGTTAATAACTATTCAAATATCGCTTAATTAAAAATGTTTTTCTTTGAAAAAGATGATGTATACTTGTAAAACGATTTTATTGGTTTAGTTATGTAAAACAAAGCAAATTAAATTGGTGAAGGAAATATCATTGGGATAAGAGAATTTATAAAATTATAAACTGTAATTCACAACTTATCAACAGAAGTTATCAACATTGTGGATAACTTTTTGAAAGTATAATTAAAAAACAAAAAGCAAGGATGTTTTAAAATGCAAAAATCATTTCTCATATTTCTTATTTTCATGTCTCTTTTATTAGCACAAACTTATCAAGGATTTCCTCCTGAAGTTGGGTGTTTTACTATTGAAATTGAGGGCATAGAAATAGGAATCGCAAAATATGAACTTCAACTTACCGAAGACGGTTGGGTTAATTTCGGTTGGGAAATGAGATTGGACAATGAAACGGTAAATAAAACCCATTACAGAACTGATCTCACACCGGAAATGAAATTAATAAATTATTATAAGATTGCCGGTGAAGACTCGTTTAATGTTAAATACGCAGATGATTGGGCAGAAATTTCTCTTAACAATGAAGAAAAAGTAAAGAGCATCTCTTGTTCCGAACAACCGTTTGTTTTAGATATCATGAATATTGGACATTGGGCAATAATTTCGAAGATGGTTAAAATTAATATTAGCCATCCTCAATATTTTACAGTGTTGCCAAATCAAGGAAATACCACAATAGATTTAATGGCAACCCCGACAATTCTGGAAAAGGTCGATGATGAAATGCGAAAGAAAATCGAGTTTGAAGCGGATAAAATTCTCACGTATATATGGGTTGACACAACCAATTCCAGGGCATATAGAATTGAAATGCCAGAGATGAAATTTGTGGCTACTTACAATCCCGAATGTCCAGATACTATGGAAGTCGTAATTAAGAGTTTTGGGAAAAAAGTGGAGGAATCTCTGGAACTTAGAAGACTTTCAGGTATGAAAAGCAACAAAGAAATTGAAAAGCCGTTATCCGTTCGTTATTTAAAAGCCAATATAGAAGTGCCCTTTTTAGGAAATGTACATACCGATATAGCATGGCAAAAACTTGTCAGTAAAAAAGAAATAGGTGCTATTGCTGGCACTATTGCTGTTGATATTTCCGAATATAAAGGCAAGCAATCTTGGAAGATTTCTCAGCTCCCTGAAAAACCGAAAATTCTTGAACAGTATACTGTTGCAACGGAAGAAATCCCTGTAAAAAATGAGCGAGTAGAAATACTCATAGAAAACCTTAAGGGCATAAAGATATGGGAATTCACGCAAAACGCCAACCGATGGGTTGCTGATAACATTAAATTCGATCCGAATCAAAACGATGCCAAAATTGCCATAGAAATTCTTTCCGGCAGTCCGCAAGCAAAAGCAAAACTTTTGTGTGCCATTCTAAGGACAAAAGGGATACCGTGCAGAACTGTAGGTGGCTTATACTATTTTAACGGGTTTTTCTTACCGCATTATTGGGTCGAAGTTTGGATAGGTCCAGCTGAAGGCTGGAGACCTGTGGATCCCTCAACTGGCGAGGATAGAAAATTTTCTGCGTTACATATTACTTTATTTGAAGGCGACGGCGAAGTGGGCGAAGGCAATCTCGAGATTATTAAATATAAATATTAATCTATTTTATTGAATTGTAATCTAAAAATCGCTCCTCGTAATCATTGATATTCGAAATAATACAATATAGCAATTAATTTTAATACTATACTTTTTTAGACAAACCAAGAACATTGTTCCCCCTCTTTATAATCGAATATTAATTATGAGAAAAATACTGATATGAAAATTTGAAAAATTGAGAAAATTAGGGAAAAAACTTTTAATCGATAGCATAACAGATTATTATGTTTTTTATCCTAAGGTAAGCATGGCTGAATTAGAAAAAAATAAAGAGAAACAAAATTTCACACCGAGAAATAATTGTGGACTACTAATTGTTTTCGAGGGTCTGGATGGCACCGGTAAAAGCACACAAGTAAAACATCTTGCAGAGCATCTAAAAGGTGCAGGTTATCCTGTTGTTGTTACAAAATGGAATTCAAGTAAATATATAAGTCGTGCAACCAAGCGAGCTAAAAGAGCGCAATTACTCACGCCAAACACATTCAGCGCATTACATGCTACAGATTTTTTCTTCAGATTGGAAAACATTATTATACCATCTCTTGCCGCTGGAAAGATAGTCATCGCTGACCGATATTCATATACCGCCATTGCAAGAGGAAAGGCTCGTGGTATCGATACTAACTGGGTTAGTCATATCTTTTCGTTGGCTGTCGAACCAGATATAGTCTTCCTGTGCGATTTACCTGTTGAAGTTGCACTTAAGCGAATTATGGAGAAACATTCTAGGCCACCAAATTACTACGAAGCTGGAATGGATGTTTCTGGTGAGATGGATCCAATGGAGTCATTCAAAGATTTTCAGACTCGAGTGGCAGAGACGTATGCGAATCTCGTTGAAAAAGGGCAAATGATACCCATAGATGTCGATAGACCTGTGGAAGAAATATTCGCTGAAATTCTGGAATTTATTAAACCTTATCTGGATCGATTGCGCACTGGAAAGGATTTTGCTACGTCATCATTGCAGCAGAAGACCCATATGGATTGGTTCACACAAACTTCTAAGATTAATTCCGTAGATGAAAACTATTCATTAAGTTTCCCAAAGCATAATTATCCAGGTAAACTCATCGTATTTGAAGGAGTTCACCGAGCTGGTGTTACACACCAAATAAATCTTCTTTACGACTGGCTACACGTGCGAGGTGTCGATGTAGTTAAATCCGGTCTTGGTAGTACGTGGATCACTTCTGAGATAACCGAGCGTGCTTTGAGAAATAATTCAATTTCCCCTCGAACTAATGTTCTACTTAATGCAAGTGAGATATCTTATATTCTCGAGGTTAAGGTTCTTCCGGCATTAAAACGAGGTGCAACAGTTCTTCTAAATCGTTACCTTTTAACTACTTTTGTAGAGGGTCTTCTTCGCAGTATCGATCCTGAGTGGTTAATGAAGACTTTGGCAGGATTGGGTGTTTGTCCTGATTTAACTATCTATATGGATGTCTCATTCGATACTCTTCTGGATCGTGTCGATATGTCAAACATTTGGGAAAAGGAATCTCTTCATGCTGGTTTGGATATTGGTTTCACTCGGGATGTTGAGACAAGCTTCGACTTCTATCAAAGACGAGCTCTTTCTCTATATCATAAACTTGCAGAAGGAAACGACCTTCCTACACTCGATGGAAATCTTCCCCCAGAACAGAATTTTATTACACTTTCATCTCTCGTAGCAAAAATAATTAATATAGATACAGAAAACATTTTCATAGATTCAGAATTACAAGAAGTACTCGAATTATACCACTCGCATAATGGTTATTTTGAACATACGCATAAAGTGCAAGAATTCGCTGTGCAAATATACGATGCAACAATCGATCTGCATGGTTTTGGCAGACGTCCTCGAAGGTTATTAGAATATGCAGCTCTTCTTCATGACATAGGGCACTTATTGGGAAACAACCACGAGGAGAATTCTTACAAAATAATTATGAACCATAATTTTTCAAGTCTCTCGACTACTGAGAAGCGTTTGGTTGCGTTAATTTCACTTTATCATAATGGTCCCATTTATCAATTAGATAAAGAACGTCAGGTCGACCTTCGAGCAGAGGAACAGCTTGCAGCACGTAAATTAGCGGGAATACTTCGCTTGGCAGATGCTCTCGATTCAAGTAACAAACAGGTTGTTACTCTACTTCGCATTGTCCGAGAAAAAGGAGCGATAATTCTCGATATTAATTCCGTCAGTCCCGCAAAAGCCGAGCGCAGAGCTGTATTGTCGAAGTGTGACCTTTTTGAGAGATATTTTGATACTCCGGTGCTTATCGACAGAAATCGCACGGAACGAATTGCTCGCAGAGGTTCTAACTCGAGAATCGATCTATATTCATAAATTATTTTTAACTTGTATTTTCCATCCTATACTATGTTATTTTATTGAGCCAATGATTTAACTTATGAAGATTTGTTGAAAATCGGGAATATTATTGACAAAGTAACAAAAAAGGCACAAGCTAAGTTGGCAAGATATTCGATCTAAGTTTACAGTAGATAATAT
>CAZLTJ010000003.1:27084-31187 GCA_964562425.1 uncultured bacterium | reverse complement strand
GTTCAAAAAGGCACGTATGCATAAAGGGAACAATGGAAGGATATTAATGTTAAAGGCTTATAAATATAGATTGTATCCGAATAAAGTGCAAAGAGAACTATTAGAAAAGCATTTCGGATGCTGTCGATTTATCTATAACTGGGGCTTAGATGCTAAAAAGAAAGCATATAAAGAAACAGGTAAGTCATTACCAATTAATGATTTAATTAAGAAAATACCTGAATTAAAGAAAGAATTAGAATGGTTAAAAGAAGTAAATGCTCAATCCTTACAGTCAGCATTAAGGAACTTAGATTCTGCATATTCGAAATTCTTTAAAAAACAAGGTAAATTTCCACGTTTTAAGAACAAATTTAGTAAACAAAGCTTTCAATGTCCACAAAATGTAACAGTAGATTTTGAGAATAACATGATTAATATCCCCAAAATTAAAGGTATTAAAATTAAATTGCATAGAATATTTATTGGCAAGATAAAAACTGTAACCATAAGTAAAACTAAAACCGATGAATACTATGCAAGTATATTAATAGATAATGATGAACCTTTGCCAATTCCGGTAAAACCTCAAAAAGAACTATCTATAGGTGTCGATGTTGGTATTAAAAGTTTTGCTGTGTTGTCTAACGGTGAAATTGTTGCGAATCCAAGATATTTAATAGAGAGTGAAAAAAGATTAAAGAGAGCACAAAGACAATTAAGTAGGAAAAAGAAAGGTTCTGCAAATAGAAACAAAGCACGTATGAAAGTAGCTAAACTACATGAAGAGGTAGCTAATCAAAGAAAGGATTTTCAACACAAAATATCTAAGTCTTTAATAGATAATTATGATGCAATTGTTTTGGAAGATTTATCAATTATAAATATGGTAAAAAACCATCATCTTGCTAAACATATTACTGACGTGGGTTGGGGAACATTCCGAACTTTTTGCGAATATAAAGCAATATGGTATGGTAAAAACGTCAAGATAATCGGTAGGTTCGAACCATCGAGTAAAATGTGTAATATTTGTGGTTTTATTAATAAAAACTTAACATTAAAAGATAGAATCTGGACATGTCAAAACTGTGGAACTGAACATGATAGAGATATTAATGCAGCAAAGAATATTTTAAATTTTGGATTTATACCGACGGGCAGTCGGGATTTTAAGCCTGTGGAGACTGTGGAAGACCTTACTAAGGAGGTTATCAATGTATAACCTTTGTCACGTTAGAAGGCAACGGTCTGAGAAGCAGGAATTCGCAATGTGTAAGGGGGAGTTGCAACCCGCGCAGGCGCGCGAAGAGCCACGTTTAGTAACTGCCATATTATGCCTCCACTTTTATAGGTTGCAACCCGCGCAGGCGCGCGAAGAGCCACGTTACTTGGATCATTGCAATCATAATAGTGACCTTCGTTGCAACCCGCGCACACGCGCGAAGAGCCACCTAAGAAGGAGCAAAATGAATAAAGTTAGGCAAATTGCAACCCGCGCAGGCGCGCGAAGAGCCACTGCCATTTGTAAAGTTTATATACGCCTTGCTTCTCTGATTGCAACCCGCGCAGACGCGCGAAGAGCACAAAAAGCTTGAAATAAGAATTAACGACGATTTAATTATGAAAATCGAGGACGAGCTATTCAAAGAAGCCAGTACATTGAACCAAGTATGAAGCAATATTGGAATAACATTGAATAATATTTAACCTTAAATATCGATATGACTAAAAGAATTATAACTTTTTTTTTATTGGCTATCCTGCTATCAATTTTCTTTTTATTACCGGGATTAGCTCGAATAGAACGAGGCGCTGTAGCATTTGCACAGCAGTTCGATTCCGTATTCAGCAACGCTACTGCTCCACCAGAAGCTCCTCCAGCAGAAGGCGGCGCTCCTCGCAAACCACTTTGGGATACTGATTGGAGTAATACCCCAAACATTGTTGCCACATTGTTATTAGCCTCGATTCTTTCCGGTTTAGTAAGTTTCCGTCGGCGTGGTGGACCGGCACAGATGGCGTTTACTGAAGCACACATTGTCCTTTCAGTGGCGGCAGCACTTATGATGATGATTATCGGCAGTCAAATCGCCCGTGCTTTCGGTCTAATGGGTGCTGCCTCAATCGTAAGATACCGTTACTCACTAAAATCACCTCGTCAAGCCAGTTCATTAGTTATCGCTTTAGGAATAGGAATGGCTTGCGGTGTAGGTCTTTTCGCATTAGCTACTGTAGCTTCATTTTTCATCTTTTTGGTTTCAAATTTCTTTGAGCATATGCCGGGAGGACTGAAACGCTTGCTTTTTGCTGCTCTTTGGAAATGGCGTCTAAGAATCAGAACTACTGATCCTGATGCAACACTGGAAAACCTTAAGAAGCTCTTTGTTAGCAAGGATATTAAATATAAAATCAAGCGAATTCGCGGTGAGCGTGGTCCGCAAAGAGACCAAACGGAAATAGATATAGAGCTTCCGAAAACAATAGACCGCAATTATATAGGCGATAAAATAATGTCGGATGCTATCAATCGTCTCGAGTGGAAACGCATAGAAATCAAGCCATCAGCAGTCGAGGAAATACCTGAATGAATCGTAATTTTGCATTCATATTTATTATCGTCATAACAATTGTTTCCTTGGCTGAATCAGAAGATAATATCGATTTGGGGGTTGAATTCGCAACTGTCTGGGAAAGGGAGTTTAGCAACAAAAACCCGAGCAACGTATTTATCATTCAAAGGTTGAGACCAAAACTCGTTGCAGATTTAAGTCACAATTTTACCTTCAAACTAACAGTAGAATTAGAAAACGGTTTCGCACAATTAAAAGATGCCAAATTACAATGGAAATATTACAAACAGTTAGAAATCGGCGTTGGCAGGAGACGCAATCCATTCGGTTTGGAGAATATTTATAATTTTTGGTCGATTCCGGGAGTAGATTGGTCACTTATACACGACCTTTTCGAAAAATCTGGTCACCACGATCGCAGGATAGGTATTTGGGTGCAAGGGAAGCTTTTTCAGGAACCGTTCAAAATCAAATATGATTTTGGCTTATATAATAGGTTCGATATATACGCAGGAGAACAAGAAACAAACGATAAACTTTTCTCCTCACAGATTGTGTATTCTCCGCAACAATTTCTGAATGTTGTTCTAAGTTTATCCAGCGTCTCAGATACGTTTGATCTTAATCGCTGTGTAGCGTATGGAATCGGTGCAAGCATTGAAATCATTGGGATCGAAATTGCAGGTGAATATGCATCCGGTGAAGATCCAATTTCTGAAACAACATCTGAAGCGGATATCGAGGGCTATCAATTCTGGGCTCGTTATGATATAGGGAGATTTCAACCGTATGTGCAGCATGAGTTTTCTGATAACAGAAAGGAGAAAAAACATACATCTCTTGGTTGCCGTTTAGAACTTACAAAGTATATCCGAATCAAGTTGCAAACAACCTATCGCTATAAGAAAGGCGATGATCCATACAGCGAATTCTGCATCAAGGCTCACGCAAAATTCTGATATTTTTGGATCTACCTGCATTAAGAAAAACATACGCTTATTGTTTTATTTCATCTCCTATTACTGTTCATTATCTATTATCGAGAATGTTTCATTGCCTGAGAAAACATGTAAGAATAATTTTTGTGAAGTATTTCAAGAGTTTATATTAAGTAGTTGTAATGCAAATTAGATATCCGAACGCAATTAAACAAAATAGGAGACATCATGAAGAAATTCGCGCTAATAGTAATCTTTTTAATATTCTTTATCGGATGCGGTAAAGAATCCAGTGAAGAAGTCGTTTCGGATATAAGTTCCAAAGGTATATCGGATGAACTTACTTCTTCAATTGATAAAGAACGTAATACTGATTCCAAAGGTAAATCCTCTGCGGAATTAATTTCCGAGCGTATACAAACCGAACAAAAGCTTATATGGACTGCAAATATTCAATTTCAGGTTAAAAACTACCAAAATGGCAAGAAAGAAATTGAAACGCTTGTAAAAGCAGTGAACGGATATATCTCAACCGAAAACGAAACAGATAACGATTATCGTCGTCAGAATAGCATGGTTATTAAAGTTCCCAGTGAAAATTTCCGTAAATTAG
>CAZLTJ010000003.1:21469-27074 GCA_964562425.1 uncultured bacterium | reverse complement strand
AATCATCATACTTAGATTTCAAAAACATAAGTTCACAGGATGTTACCGAAGAATATATAGATATTCAAGCTCGACTGAAAACGAAACGAGAGGTCGAGCTGCGATTCATGGCGATTTTGAAAAGAGCAAATACAATCAAGGACATTCTTGCTGTCGAAAACCAATTGCGCATTATCCGTGAGGAGATCGAGGCTACCGAGGGTCGTCTCAGATATTTAGACAATCGTACATCATATAGCACAATTAATCTAACGTTTTATGAGCGAACTGGCAGAATAATCCGATCGAGAACGGGTTTCTTCAGCAAGCTCTCAAAAGCTTTCCGAATGGGTTGGCAAGGGCTCCTTATGTTCATCGTGGGATTAGGTTATATTTGGCCTATACTTCTCGTAATTATTGCTTTAATAATAATTATAAGGCTCATATCGATCAGGAACAGAAGGAGAAATAAGTAGTCATAATGTAAATCAACTCTATCTGATGTTGGATTTTAAAATTCATCATCTTACCCGATTCCGATTATCGTCGTAATCTCCCTCTCACTAAGGAGAGGGAATAAAAAACGATCGTTTCATACTCCCCTTATCTCTTCGGAGAAAAGGGGGTCGGGGATTAGAAGGGATTTTATTTAAACGGGCTATAAACCCCGAGCTTTCCAGCAATTTCATTCATATTATCTATAACCTTTTCTTCGATAGGAACTTCCTCGGCATTTTCCCGTTGTGATAACCATTCCTTTTCCCCGTGAATCCAAATTCTATCCTGACCTTTAGCTTTAGGTTTATTTCTAAGCTCTTTAATAAACTCATCCATCGATGAAACAAATTTATCGATTGGGATGAATAATGATGGATCTATAACGCCGAAAAAATGGCAGACATCCGGTGGAGCATCCTTCCCGTGCCCGTATACATTCAACCCAAACGAGCCACCAGATAGAACACCGGTAAATATGTCGACCATAGTACCCAATCCATAACCCTTATGCCCACCCGAAATTTCTTCTACACCTCCTAATGGCAATAATCCACCGCCAATTCGGTTCAAAATGTTATCGAGTACCAATGCTGGATCGTTGGTAGGCAATCCTTCTGCATCGGTAGCCCACATTATCGGAATAGATTTATTCTGACGGGCATACACCTCGAGTTTCCCTCGGGGAACGGTTGATGTAGCCATATCGAGAACCCATGGAAATTCTTCTTTAGTTGGTATTGCGATAGAAATCGGGTTTGTTCCGAAAGCCATGTTCTTTGCGTTTGTGGGTACAACTAAGGGAGCGGAATTGGTCATTGAAATTCCTATGAAATTTTTTTCTAACGCCATCATTGTATAATATCCAGCAATACCGTAATGATTTGAGTTTCGCACTGTTGCAAAAGCTATGCCGCTCTTACAAGCTTTGAGTATAAGTTTTTCCACTGTTTTATACGAAACGGGCTGTCCCAAACCATTGTTGCCTGTAACCAGCAAGGATACTGGAGTCTCTTTTAGGATTTCAATTTCTGCATTCGGAATCATTACACCTCTTTTTATACCTTCAACATAGCGTTTCAATCTTGCTACACCATGTGATGCAATCCCCCTTTGGTCTGAGTTTACGAGAACATCCGCTGTTATTTCTGCATCATGTTTTTTTATGCCAAGAGAAATGAATATTCCCACAATGAAATTCTTTAATCGACCTACATGTACTCTCCGCCATTTAACCTCTTCCATTACTTCTCCTGTTTAAAACGCCGTTATAACTAAAAGCAGAATTGTTTAACTATCAATTATACTCCATTATTGTAATGTGTTAAATTCTGGTGGAACATGTTCTAACAATGCAATTGTCATTGTTATTGCTTGTTTTGCACCTGCAACATCATGAACACGCAATATATCCACACCCAATGATGCTAACAGTATAAATGTAGCAAACGAACCGGGGTCTCGCTTTGAAGCGTTTTCCTCGCCGGTATAATAACCGATGAAGGATTTTCTTGAAGTTCCTATGAGAACAGGAAACCCAATTCTATTCAGCTCTATAATCCCCCATATCAAATGGATATTATCGATGAAACGCTTGCCAAAACCGATTCCCGGATCGAGTATAATTTTGTCCTTTGAAATTCCTGCATCTATAGCCTTTTCAGAACGTTTTTGAAGCCAACTGCGGATTTCACTCACAACATCTTCGTAATGCGGATTTTTCTGCATATCTCTCGGTGTTCCTTTAATATGGGAAATAACAACATTTGCATTGGATTCGGCAACTAATTCAAACATATCTTCCGAGAACGTCCCGCCTGAAATATCGTTGACCCAATTAGCTCCAGCTTGTATTGCATATCTTGCAACGATCGATTTGTATGTATCTATGGAAATAATAATATCTTTATTGGATTTTCGGATTTTTTCAATAATTGGAATTGTTCTTGAAAGTTCTTCATCACGAGAAACCGGCTTAGCACCAGGTCGAGTTGATTCACCGCCTATATCTATTAGCTCAGCACCTTGCTCGATTAGCTTTGATGCATGTTCGACAGCTATATTTGTATCAAACCAAAAACCACCATCGGAGAAAGAATCTGGTGTGACATTTATCGCACCCATCAATCTTACTTTTCTAAGATTCTCTATTATCTTCTCAACATTAATTTTCATTCTCGGAATATAATTATCAATACGTTGGTTACAAATATTTTTGAGCGTTTAAACTTTTGAAATTATGTATAAATATTTTTTTAATTATTGTGTGAAAAAGGAATTTTATTGAAAATTCTCGCATAAATTATAAGTTATATAATTCTTCACAAATCAAATTTCCTTTAAAGGAGGGTAATATGAATAAAGTATTCTGGCACTTTTCCCGAAGGTCTCAAATGATGAAAGGTTCCATAATAAGGGAGACGTTAAAAATAACTAAAAAACCTGGAATAATTTCCTTTGGTGGGGGTCTTCCTGCAACTGAGTCGTTTCCTATAGAAGAACTTGTGGAAGCGTCTGAAAAAGTTCTTCGAGAAAAAAGCGAGCATTCTCTCCAGTATGGCACAACCGAGGGGTATCCACCTTTGCGAGAGTTTATTGCGGATTTTTTAGGGAGACGTGGAATTAAAGCTAAAACAGATGAAATAATGATTACTGGGGGTTCGCAACAGGGATTGGATTTGGTCGGTAGATTATTTTTCGATTGGGGAGATTCTGTGATTATGCCAAGACCGACATATCTTGGTGCAATTCAAGCGTTTAATGCATATGATACTCACAAAATAGGATTACGTTCGGACGATTCGGGAATTACAGTCGATACGATGGAGGAAGAAATTTTAACAAATAATCCACGGCTAATTTATCTGGTTCCCACATTCCAGAATCCCGATGGCAGGACAATTCCAGAGGAAAGACGACAAAAGATAATTGAACTCTCGAGGAAATATGGTGTTCCAATCCTTGAGGATGATCCTTATAGTGAGATAAATTTCCAGGAACGCATTACCCCTGCAATGAGAGCTATGGCTCCGGATCAAGTGATTCTTCTTGGTACATTTTCCAAGCTTTTGTGTCCCGGTTTCCGAATAGCCTGGATTTGTGCACCAAAGGAAGTACTGGATAGGATTGTTTTGCTTAAACAGGGTGCCGACCTTTTTACAAATACTTTCGGGCAACATGTTATCTATGAATATGCCAAGGATGGAGCATTAGACGGGCATATCGAGAAGTTAAAGGTTATGTATAAAAGTCGTCGTGATAAAATGATCCAGTCGATGATGGACTATTTCCCACAGGATGTGAAATTTACACGACCAGCAGGTGGATTGTTCCTATGGGTCGAATTGCCGGAAAATATAAACACAACGGAGCTTCTTCCAAAAGCAGTCGAGAAAAATGTGGCATACATCCCTGGAAATGCATTCTATCCCAATCCTGGAGGATACAATTGCATGAGGTTAAACTATTCGATGCCGAATGAAGATCAGATTGAAGAAGGCATAAAACTTCTTGCGGAGTTATTTATTGAAACTCTCGATAAACAAGGAAAATAAATCGAATTTATGTAAGGGCGTGGTTTCCACGCCCTTTTTTCATGAACCTTCACAAGAGCAACATTTCCATGCCCTTTTTGAATTAGCTCTTACTTGATCTCGATTATAGTTGGTTCGATTTTTTAACTCCACACTTGATTTAGGTAAAGCCAGAGTGTTATCACATCTCACTCGGTTCTTCAATTTTATATTGTATTATACCCAATAAATCATCTCTACTAAAGTCAGATTATCTTATACAATAACTTACTTTGCCTTATATCTGATTTTTTTTCACACCCTCACCCCCATTTCCTCAAGGAGAGGGGAGCACCGAGCCTGAGTCTTTGATAGTCCTTTTCCCTGGAGAGAAGGATTACTGCTGAGGGAAAATTTCAGGTTTCTTTACTCGGACTTTTAATACAAACCATTTGCCGAAAAGCTCAATGTCCATTTTAGAGGAATCAAATTCCGCTCGTTTAGCAGCGTTAAGAGCGGCTTGATCAATTACAGAATTGCCACATCCTCGTATAAGTTTCACCTCCGGGACACGTCCAAAAGCATCGATTATTATCTTAATGAGAATAATCTTATTATCCAGACGAGAACTCCATTCCGCTTCAGGATAGTACAACTTAAGACGTTCAATAGGTCGTGGAGCTTCAGGTAAGCCCTCATACGATATCTTCGGATCGAAAATATCCGTTGAATCCTCAGATGTAAGTTCAGTTAGGCTCTCAGTATGTTTTGGACCTGTAGATTTTGCTAGTTCTATTGTAATACTTTCACCTAACATAACTTGAGCCAATGAATCATACGGTGTTTTTGGAAATCTATCTTTAAGTTGTTGCAGTAATTTCTTCGCAGCTTCACCCTGACCTAAAAGAGATAATATTTCAGCCTTAGCAATCATAGCTTTGGGAACCCATCGGCTTCCAGTAAATGAATCTATGACAAATGAATAATATATAAGAGCGGAATCTGTCCATTCGTATGTAAGCCAGAACTCCTCTGCCTTAACGAAATAATATGCAACATTCCTAACGGACATGGAGTCCAATGCACCACCACGACTTTTAAAATAATCCACAGCACCAACTGCATAATCACTTTCCGGATATGTTTCCAGAACTTCAGCAAATACTCTATCTGCAGCCTCGATTTCCTTTTTCTTGAAAGCCAACACCCATCCTAGTGAATATGCAGCTCTGGGAGCCATGCTATCATCAGGAAATTTTTCTATAACCGATTTATATGCCGCAATAGCGGAATCGGGAAGATCTAATTCCAGCAAGAACATCTCAGCCATCTTTATTTGTGCTGAAGCTGCAGATCCACTCAAAGTATCTGAATTAATTGCCGCTCGATACTCGAGAAATCTCTCCACAATAGAAATCCTGTTCATTGCGAGCTCAGTAATTTCTGTGCTTCCGTATTCAGATGCAGCGGAGTTATACATTTCCTTAGCGAGAGCCAACTGACCAAGGTCGAAATACATATCTCCCAGTTTCATATATGCCCATGCAGATTGCTCAGTCTTAGGATATCTTCTTGTAATATTTTCCCATATCTCCCTTGCGGAACTCGTATCGTTGCGA
>CAZLTJ010000003.1:18176-21369 GCA_964562425.1 uncultured bacterium | reverse complement strand
GCTCTATCTGGGTTTTCTTTGGCGAAAATTTCTAGTGAATCTACCGCATCGTCCTCTTTCCCACCATAGTACAAACATACACTTCGCCAATAACGAGACTCGTTTGCATGTTTGCTACCAGGGAAATATTCTAATATCTCATTGAATTTGCGTAAGGCTTTGGAATATTCGCCAATTCGGAAATATGACATCCCTAATAGAAAAAGTGCATCGTCAACGTAGTCGCTTTCGGGATATATCGTTAGAACTTTAAGAGTTTTTTCTACGGTTTTATCATAGTGACTTTTAGCAGTACCAGAGACAACGTCTCCACCGTCTTTTACTCGTATTTTCTCTGCCTTTTTATAATTTTTTCTGGCAAGAAATAATGTATTATAGTAAACACATCCGTTGAAACTGCCTACTACCAATACAAATAATACAATTTTTAATACTTTATGTCCCATTTTTGAAAATAAAGAGTTTCGATTCTAATTTTGCAAGATTAATTTAAAACAACGGGCATGCATTTAGATCGGTTAACCTCACATTCTATCCTCATCCCAAGCACACTTATATTAACATAATGCAAACAAACATTCAGTCAACAAAAAAATAGAATTTATTATTCAGCAAATATATTCGAGGCATTGGAATTAAATCATTTTTTGCTGAGTACTTTATCAATTGCCTGCTCCCAATCCTTTGATTCAATTTTGCTAACTACAGTTCGAAGTTGTTCGGGCATTCGCTCGAGGTATTCCGATAGAGGGATGTTATCAGTTGGGTTCAGGAGATCGGAGTTTATTTCCAAAATCGGTTCAAGAAAGAAATCTCTCAGAAGCAATTGTTTATGTGGGATTGTTAATTGATCTGTTTCAATTATCTCTTTCCCATACAAAAGTATATCAAGGTCAATAACTCTCGTTCCCCTGCGTCTATCTTTTTTTCGTCCAAGTTTTTTTTCCATATCTTTCAGTTTTTTAAGGAGCTCAAATGATGAAATGCTGCAATTTGCGTTTACCACTGCATTATAGAAATTCGGTTGGTTAGGTTCTCCCCATGGTTCCGTCTCATATATTGATGATACAGCTTTGATTTTCATGCTTTGACTCAGAAGATTTATCGCAGCTATAAGATTTTTTTCTCGATCACCTAAATTGCTCCCCAGACCTATGAAAATTTTTCCCATTATAAATTATTCTCCTGTTTAATGACATGTACGTGCGTGGTTCCCACGCCCTTTTTTTCCCACATCCTTTTGTATTCCACGCCCTTTTGCATTTATCCATGCATTTAATAACCTGGGACGGGGCAACCCCTTCCCTACATTTCAACATTATATGTATGGGCGTGGTTTCCATGCCCTTTTGTATTTATAGAAAAATTTACAAATTAACGAATTCTCTCGCATTCCACCTCTACCCACTCCATGAATCCGGGAAACGGTGGATGATTCTTTCGAATTTTGACAACAAGCTTTTTCGCAATAGTAATGCGCTCAAACAGAATATCCGCGATTCGTTCAGCAACTGTTTCTGTGAGGTGGTACTGATTATTCTGGAAAAATTTTAAGATTTCCCAATAAACAGTTTCATAATTTACAGCATCCGAGAGTTTATCGCTTGTTGCAGCTTTTGGTGTATCATAATCGATCTCCACATCAACGGAATATCGTTTCGCCAACTCCTTCTCCGCAGATGAAATCCCATGATAACCAAAAAAGTTCATGTTATGCATCCTTATAATACCCAAAATAACCTCCCTGCTATTATTTCCAACCGGCTGGGGTTTATTTGTTCGGAACGTGTTTTAAAAAAATAGCATAGATTCAAATGTATCATTTATAAACATAAATGTATTATTAGATTTCGATTCGGTTCTGAAGTGCGCTTGTCAATGTTTTCTTGTCCGCAAATTCCAACACACTTCCCGCGGAAATTCCACGGGCTAATATGGTTACTTTAATCCCACTTGGTTTTAAGACTTTTGCAATATATCGAGCGGTTGTCTCACCTTCAGCAGTAGGATCGAGAGCTAATATAACCTCGTCTATTTCATCTCGGTTAACTCGATTGTTAAGTTCTGCGATTTTCAGATCACCGATATCTACTCCAGCCAATGCATCGAGCAATCCACCTAAAACGTGATATACACCTTCAAAAGCCTGAGTAGCCTCAATTGCCATGAGGTCTTGAGGTTGCGAGACTACACAGATTGTACTATGATCCCTTTTGGAGTTACTACAAATTGCGCATGGGTCTATCTCGGTGACATTGAAACAAATTGAGCAAAATTCTGCTCTTTCAATTATCCCACGAAGTGAATCTATTAGATATTCCAGGTCTTCCTTGTCTCGGTTTAGAAGATGATACGTTAAACGTGTTGCAGTTCGAATACCTATTCCGGGCAATTTTGCAAGTTCTCCTATCAGTTTCTCGACTGCGGATTTCTCAGTTCCCATATGTGTTTCCCTTCGCTTCTTTAACTATTAAAAATTCTTCTAGTTTCTAAATAGCATAAAAGTAATAAAAGCTCAAGGTATTTTTCGTCACTCAGTAATTGTAAAATATCTGCTTTGTGCAAATTCTTAGAATAATCAGCGCTTTTAATCTCGTACTATTAAAACTGAGCCTGCTCTAATATAGATTTCACAAAATGTCCAAGCCTTACAACCCGAATGGAGTTCCACAACCTCAAATACTACTTCAGCATAGGAATTTATTCTTAGAGTGCTGGGTGTGGTTAGAGTATACGAAACAGTGTAGATAGAATCCGTGTATATTGTGTGGCTAAACGAGCTTTCTCCGGAAACAATTTGCAGTGGTAGCTCGATGCTAAAAGTTACCATAACTGAGTCTTCAGGTGAATCGGTAATCGTGCTGTTCCCAGGTGCCCAATAGCTGTATTCAATATCAAATATCTCACCAGCAAAAATTGTATCTACAGAATTCAACTGTCTCACCTCAAGACACGGCTCTTGTGGATTTAATTCACAGCCCAAAAAAGCAGTCACAACAATAGAAATTAGAGAAATTGCTAATATTAATTTGTATTTTATATATTTCATAAATGATTCACATTAATTCAAAAATCAAGCTAAATCATTATTTCAAGCATCTGAGAAACAATGAAATTAAATTTAAGTTAATCTCTTTCTTGCCTTTTTTATTATAATGATGCATTACTTTAAAATAAAATCAAGAAATAATGC
>CAZLTJ010000003.1:4063-18166 GCA_964562425.1 uncultured bacterium | reverse complement strand
AAATAATGCTCTAGATTTATTCTATAAAATTTTCTATAAGAAAAACGTTATGAATAAAAGAATATTAACAAGCTTTTTTTCTTTCAAAATCGGTTTTAATTTGCTAATCCAAATTTATTGACACATATAGCCTTTTATTTTATCTTGGTAGAAAATATTTAAATTAAGTTTCAAAGGGGGGCTAAATGAATTGGAGATATATTACATTACTAATGCTCGTTTCATTTATAAATGTAACCAATGTCTCGGCACAAGCACCATCGGCAACTCTTGTCGATCCACCCGACAGTTCGTTTACCGCGTGCCGAACGCAGACAATATTAATCACAGTTTATCACATTGATCCCATTGTTCCAGAAAGTCTGGTTTTAACTGTGGGAATCGATATTTTCGCTTGGGGTAGTCCGGAACTCTTGTATGCAAACGATACTATAAGGCTTCATCCACCAGTGAACTATTTCTCGTCTGGTTCTGTGCCACTGGTTCTATCGCCAGTATTCGATAACAGGGGATTGTGCAGTCCAACCTACTTATGGGAATTTTACGTCGATACCGAAATACCCATCATAGAAAACATACGACCAAGTCCCGGTTCGTCTGTTGCAGGTAGCTTATTCTTCGATGCTTATGATTGCAACTTAGGTTCGCCACATTCTTCAGGCGTTGCATATGAATCAATCCAGGTTTTTGTAGATAATCGAACAGGAACTTACGATTTATCCCCCAATATTAACCGAAATGACGTAACACTAAGCGTGAATCTTCTTGACCCCACAATTGTATACACTCCCAACGAGGATTTCACAGTACGGCTATCGATCCAAGATAGAGTGGATTCCGAACATTGTGGACCAAATTCTATAGATACAGTAATAACTTATAGGATTGCTCAGAGCACTAACTGCAGAATGACTACAAATCCTATTACCCCTAACAACGATGGATATAACGATTATACAGAATTCAGTTTCCCCGGAATAACCGATACTGACAAAGACCGAATTATTTATATCTATGATGTAACTCACAGACTTGTGAAAGAAATCGATGCTCCCGGTATACACGGTTTCGCATGGGATGGTACTGATGATAACGATAACACTGTACCGCAGGGAGTTTACTATTACATAATTACTGTCGACGATGAATCGATTTGTAACGGAACGATTAGTGTAGCAAGATAGATTAATAATCACGAAAAAAACTTTACGCTGAAATATTAAAAACATAGAGAAATTTGCTAATAGAAGCTTTTACAATATGCCCTGGGAGGATTTGATGAAAACTACTCATATACTGATTTTAATTCTAATTCCATCGATATTAGCATTTGCACAGGTGGATGAGACGTCACCGAGAGCTATTGGCATGGGTGGAGCATATACTGCTTTGGCATTAGACGGTTTTGCACCCATTTGGAATCCTGGAGCAATGGATGCCTTTTCGAATATATCGCTGTCACTTGGATATTCCGCTTTCAATGTCGGAATCGATGGAGATTTCGTGCAGGAAGGTGCAATATCTACCGTTCTAAAGCTGGATAGAAGATTCCTTTTTGGCTCTTTTGGACTGTCATATATCCAGTTTCTATCCGATATATATTCTGAGGGAAAAATTACGTTTGGATATTCTAAACGAATAATTGGTGAACCTGACGGGACTTGTCTGTCTTTGGGATTGAACGGTGGAATTTATAGAAGCAATTTCAATCTAGCAAACGCCACAGGCTTTGACGAAAATGACCCCATTCTCAATAATAAAACCTCAAAAGCCACATACACAATAGACGCCGGTATATTCATTAGACCCATAAGAAGCTTAACATTTGGTGCGGCTATTAAGAACATAAATAAGCCGAATATTTCAATTTCCGACGTGGAAGGCGGCGAATTGCCCATCAAAATCCGTGCAGGACTGGCTATGCCCATGAAAGTTATTACTCCCTCATTTGAAGTTGAATACACAATGGATGCTCCCTCAGATAAGAATATTGATATACACGGTGGTATCGAAGCCAAATTTGGTAATAATTTAGCAATAAGAACAGGCTGGAATAGGCATGATGTAACATTTGGATTTGGATATTACAAACCGGGAAAGAAATCCAGTTGGTCCGCTGATTACGCTATATCGTATCCCATTGCAACTAAACTATCAAAGGATTTCATTACAACACACAGAGTAGGTTTCAATCTATGGGTTACACCACCCGAAGTACCTATAAGAGACTTGGCATTAGTGAAGAGCTCATTCGGTGTTAATCCAAAAAATGCTATGAAAGGCGAGGAAGTCGAGATTTTAGCTCAGATTGAGAACAGAGGTGAAATCATTGAGCGCAAAGTTTTCATGTCACTGTATTACAGAAATACTGATGGTGAATATGTCTTAATTGTTCCAGTAGAAAGAATAACAATACATTCAGATGAAATTACCGATCTAAGTTGGAATTGGACTCCGCCTGATCGAGGGGAATACATAATTTATTTTTCCATCGACAACACAGGGAAAAAGTTGCCGGATGTTTATGGCAAAATTAAAGAAGTGGACGAGAGCAACAACACAGACTCCACAACACTTATAGTCTATGATGTATCCAAAGGTGACGTAATTCCCGAGGAACAATTACTTTCCGTATCACAGCTAATGCTTTATCAAGAAGAGGAGCCAATAATTCCGATAGTATTTTTCGACAAGAATTCTACCGATATGAATCCAAGATTCGATATGATGCTCAAGCTTGTAGCAGGACGACTAAATACAACTCCCTCTGCTGTTTTGGAGATATACGGTTATTACGATGTCGATACGGACGATCGCGATACTGCTGAACTGGCAATTGTGCGTTCGGATGCTGTTAGAAAAAGGCTTTTAGCTCTTGGTGCTCCAGCCGAACGAGTTAAGATCGTTAAAACAGGATATGATAAATCTCAATCCAGAGCAGGCAACCCCAAGATTCAATGGATTCCCAAAGACAAAATACGGATGCATGACGAGAACAGACGTGTTGAACTTATTGCAAAAGTAATTGAAGATAAAGATTTCAAAATCGATCTATCCTTTGCCGTAAATGCGTTGCAACCCGATTCTTATGAGCCACTATCGTCCAATATTGAGAAAATTAAATCGATTCTCAACGAAAACCACGAAATTGTCATATTAGTCGAGGGTTATGCAAAAAGTGAGGAAAACTCTGACATGTCCTTCACGCGCGCAGCAACAGTAACAAAATGGTTACGCTCACAAATTGATGAAATGCTGAAGGACAAAGTTTATATTCACCTTGAAGTGAACGATGAGGCATCGGAGAATCAGGTTTGTGTGTTCCCAAACGCTGAGGCTGTGGTTTATCGACCCAAAGTTGCAGACAAGGTTCTTGAAGATTTTCAGGTTGAGGGTAGCGAGGAAAATCTTGTTACAATTAATGTTACATCCGATGCAGGTGTGGACAGTTACTCTGTGTATATTGTGAATTCAAAAGGAAATATTGTCCGAACCCTCGATTCAGGCAAACCTCCACTTCCGAGTACTTTGTCCTGGGATTGGCGAGACAATGCTGGACATTTCCTCGATTTCGACGATGAATATTTTGTCAAGCTTGGGCTGTGGGATAAAATGGGTGGAAAATTTATTACTTCTTCAGACACAATGGCTATCAAGGTATTTATGATTGGTGAGAAGATTGAGAATCTCGTGTTAATTATTTATCTATTCAATGAGGATCAGCCACAAAGTAAATATCTCGAATCACGTGCAGAATATGTCGCCAGAAGATTAATCTATCGTGCTCAAAAAGGAGACTACAAATTGTTCGCTACAGTATCTGGTTATACAGACTCGATTGGTCCTGAATATGCCAACGACGATGTGTCAACTAAACGAGCCAAACATTACTTAGACAGATTGCAGAAATACATGAAATATTTACTAAACCTTAATACAGATGAGCAGTTTGCAAAATGGCTTAAGGACCATCATGTGAAGTTAAAAGCAAAAGGACTTGGTGCCAAGGATCCATGTTTCATATACAGATGGAATCAGAGCAAGCGCACCTCAGAGCGTGTTATGTTAGGTGATAACAGCCTTCCCGAAGGTAGAACTATTAACAGACGAGTATTTCTGGAGATTAAATCGGAGAAAATACAACCTATAGAATAAAAATTCAAATATGTTATGCAACCTTTAGGCAGCATTTTTTTGTGGGTTTGTACGAAAATAGTGTTAATTCTTAATTAGAATATGTTAATAAATTTAATCTTGCTTTATACTATTACATTAGAAAGGTTGTGCATGTATTATACTTATTAAAGAGGAAAAGGAAGTAGAAAATATAAATTTTACAGAATAACTTTTTTTATCTTGCATAAAAGGAGAATAAAAATATATTATCATAGTAAACAAATTTATTTGATGTAAGCAATTGAATTATAAAGAATTATTATTGTAACTTAAAGTAATATGATAGATAATTCCTCAAATAGAAAATCGGTATCGATTCTGCTTGTTATCCTTGCCTTAGGTTTTGCAATTTCATTGTACGGTTGTATACCTATGGTTTCTCCCCGTGAACCTTCTCCGAGGGAAGACAAGGTTATGGAAATTCTTTCTGAAGCAGAGGAATATCACAGAACCGGGGTTCATTATAATTTCCAACACCGATGGAAGGAAGCCAGCAAAGCTTTTGATAAAGCATTAGAGCTTATCGAGAAAGTGGATGCCGGAGATAATAGTGAGCATATCGACCAAATAGACAATTTACTCAGACAAATTGCCTACGATTATCAGTTTACAATATCACAATCCGGTACAATTGAAGTGCAAAATGCACCTGCAATTATGCAAGTAGCACTTTCTAAAGAACCTCTAAGCGAACCCTCGATAGTCGATCTTAAAAGAATACTGCAAGAAATACCCACCGATGATTCTCGAATATCTTACGATTTCCCTATTTTATTTAATGATAGAGTATTAGAGAAAATTGTTTTTTTCCAGACCGATGCACGGGAGCCATTCTCACTCTGGCTTTCACGCTCGAAAAAATATCTTCCTATGTGTCATAAATTTTTCACTGAGGAGGGATTACCACTCGATCTATGCTATCTTCCATTAATTGAAAGCGGATTCGATCCAAAAGCATACTCCTGGGCACATGCTTCAGGTCTTTGGCAGTTTATTAAGAGTACAGGTCACATTTTCGACCTCGAGACCTCATGGTGGATCGATGAAAGAAGAGACCCAGAAAAATCCACAAGAGCTGCAGCTAAGTATTTTAAAAGATTATACTCAATGTTTGGAGACTGGCATTTAGCTCTCGCATCATATAACTGCGGGGAAGGCAGAATTAAAAGATCAATTAAAAAACAAAAAACAAACAATTTCTGGGAGTTAAATCTTCCAACACAAACAGAAAACTATGTGCCGTCGTTTATCGCAGCTTTGGTCATTGCTCGAGACCCGGAGCTATACTCGTTCAATGGTATTGAATATTTAGAACCTATTCCTTTCGATGTCGTAAAAGTTCATGAAGTTGTGGATTTAAAGCTTGCCGCAAGGTGTGCCGAGGCTGATGTAACTGAGTTTAGAGTTCTTAATCCAGAGCTTATCCGAGGTTGTACACCACCAAATATCGGTAAGTATCCTCTAAAAGTTCCCAAAGAAAAAGGCGGAGTGTTTGTTAGTAATTATAGGCGGATACCGGATTCGGAGAAAGTTATATGGCACCAACATACAATTAAAAAGGGTGAAAGCTTTTATGTAATAGCCAAGCGTTACGGTGTGCCGATGCAATCTATTATCTCTGCCAATAATATGAGTTCAAAGTCGATCCTAAGACCGAGTAAGAAGCTCCTCATTCCTATAAGTCGAGACAAAGCAAGCAAATATGTCAGCAACAGCGGATCATCGATTGTTTCGCAAACAAAAAGTCGAGGATATTATGCTGTAAAAAAAGGCGACACTGTTAGCGAGATTGCAGAGAAGCTTGGTGTTTCTCAACGAGGTATTATGACAGCAAATAAACTCAGTAAATATTCAGTTATTAAACCGGGCCAAAAATTAACTATTCCAGGTTACCAACCAACAAAGACTTTATATCATACAGTTAGAAAGGCTGAGACACTTTGGAAAATTGCGAATAAGTATGGCGTTACCGTCATGCAAATTAAATCCACAAACAAACTCAATAACGATAAGATAAAAATCGGGCAGAAACTTGTCATTAAAACCCCCAAAACCTCTTTGGAATATGCCAACAACTCAAATAAGCCACAAGAGACAACTCATGTCGTTAAAAAGGGCGAAAGTCTTTGGTTGATCGCAAAGAAATACAATGTATCAGTAAGTGATATAAGGAAATGGAACAATCTCAAATCAAACAATCTCTCAGTAGGCAAGAGACTAAATATTTCCTCGTCAATTTCCCCAAGTACATCAGCATCGAGCACGAATTCAAAGCCTGTTGTATATACCGTAAGAAAAGGTGATACACTGTGGGATATTGCTAAAAAATATGGTGTGTCAACTAATGAAATTATGAAGAAGAACAAAATTAATAATCCATCATCAATTAAACCCGGAGATAAACTTAGAATAGTTATGGAATAAGTTTTGATTCGCATTGTTAAACTGAATCACAATCGCTCGGAGAGGGAATTTTTATCGTTGTTTATGTGTAAAATCGAAAGATGTTATTTAAACATAATTTACAAAGAGGTTGGAATTATAACAATGGATGAAATTAATAAAGAGCAATATATTCGCGAGCTTTTCATCGAACTTCTATTGATGTTGCGAGCAGGAGCGTTCCAAAATCTTGGAATGCTTACCAATCCCGCTACTGGAAAAAAAGAAACAAATGTCAACCTTGCCAAGCGAGTAATAGACATGTTAGGAATGCTTCAAAAGAAAACCGAGGGGAATCTCAGCGACCAGGAAACCAAAATGCTTGAGAATCTTTTAGCAGAACTGAGAATACTGTATATAAAAGAAAGCAAACCGAGTGAATCTGATAAAGAATAGTAAGCTAAGAGAGTCAAATATTGATCCTAAATTAGACTCTGATTTAACCAAAAAACTTCGAGCCCGAATGGTTTCGGAACAAATTGCTCTTCGGGGAGTAAATGACCACAGGATTTTGGCAGCACTTCTTGAAACTCCCAGACACATTTTTGTACCTAATGAAGCAATCGATATAGCCTACGAAGACACTCCACTCTCTATAGGTCACGGACAGACTATTAGTCAACCTTATATTGTGGGATATATGACAGAACTGTTAAATTTAAAACCGGAAGATGTAATACTCGAAGTAGGCACAGGAACAGGATATCAGGCTGCGGTCCTCTCAAAATTAGTTAGTAAAGTTTACACAATAGAGCGAATATCTGCACTTGCCGCAATAGCAAATGAGAACTTTGCCAAACTCGGATTAGATAACATCGAGGTTATCGTATGCGATGGCTATCATGGCTTACCGGGCAACTCACCGTTTAATGGAATTATTGTTACTTCCGCACCCCCAGAGGTTCCCTCCGAATTGCTTAAACAGTTGGCAGAAGGGGCTAACTTAGTTATTCCTGTTGGAGAAAATTTCCAAAGGTTGTGGGTGATAAAAAGAGTTGGAAAAGAATTTATGAAATCCCCAGATGTTGCTGTGCGTTTTGTGCCTATGGTTCATGGTATCGATGAGATTTGATTTTGCTAATTCTAACTTCATTTCGACCTTTTACTATTGACTACGGCAATCTAAGTTCATTAATTAAACTCACATTAAATTTATAATAACATAGTTTAACGGTTAATTATAAATTTTTTAAATTATTGAACATAATGGGAGGAAGTGAAGATGACGATGAAAATTAAATCTCTAATAATTTTATCATCTATCCTACTCGGTTTTTCAATCGGTGATGCTGATCGAGCAACATCCGATATGATCGATCATATTGCAAGGACACATGTGGAAGTTTACAGAACTGCAAAGAAATCACACAATATTTTAAGCATAATACCGATTCAGGACGAAAAAAACAAAGACACTAATGCATACGTTGCCATACTTAATCCTAAGGGATACATAGTTATATCAAACAACACCGATATTCGACCAGTTATTGCATATTCTTTCGAGAGCAACTTTGATTTCGAAGTAACTCCTAACAATGTGTTGCTTAGCATAGTTAAGAACGATTTAAAAACCCGATATAAAGCTTTGCCATATTATTCACAAAATCTCCGACAGCGAAACAATAAACTTTGGGACTATTATTTAAATAATTCAGATTTTCTTGTCAATGAATTAAATACAACAGAAACATTCGGTCCCTGGCTTGATACTCGATGGGGTCAAGATAGTATTTTTTTGCGTTTTATGCCTATTGACCCAGTAACTGGTGATACATGTGTTGCTGGATGTGGTCCGGTTGCAATGGGAATGGTGATAAACTATTGGGAATACCCAACCTCTGTAATATTCGAGTCAGAGGAAAGTTATTACTCAGTCGGAACCGATACTCCAATTTGGATGGATGCGCCATCCGCTAACATGGATACAATCGACTACAACGTCTCGGGAGTACATCCAACCGACTCTACAATTGCACATCTATTATGGGCTTGCGGCATATCGGTTCGTGCAAGCTACAGTTCATCAGGGACATCTTCATCAATTACCCCAAGTACATTCAATAGATGGGGTTATCCCTGTGCCGCAACAGTTGACGGTTTCCGCTCGAATTTCTTTGATTGGTTGGCAAACAACATGAAAAACAGAAAACCAGCAATATTGACAATCTTCGGCACAGAACCCGTTGGTCATTACGTTATAGCTGACGGTTATAGAGATGCTGGTGATTATCATATCAATTTCGGCTGGGAAGGAGCATACGATGCATGGTATTTTCTTCCCGACAGTCTTCCACGTGGTTTCAGTGTTATTTCCTCAGCAATATTGGACATTTCACCACCCAACAGAGATGCAACAGTTCTTCGCGTACCGTCACCGTTCTCTACAATTCAGGAAGCTATCGATTCAGCTATTTACGGTGATACTGTCCTTGTAGCAGATGGTACATATGCTGGAAATGGATTTAGAGACATAGACTTCTTAGGGAAAGCAATCATTGTAATGTCAAAGCACGGCGCTAGTTCGTGTACTCTCGATTGTTCCGCTTCCATTTCTAATATGCACGTTGCTTTTAGATTCGAACATAATGAATCATATTCAACTGTCCTAGACGGTTTTACAATCGTTAACGGTTATGATGTTTGGGGTGGTGCAATTGCAATTCAGATGTCGAATCCAATAATTCGAAATTGTGTTTTTGGGAATAATGAAGCTTACAGCAGCGGAGGTGCAATAAGCTGTATTTACTCGAGTCCCATATTAGAGAATAACGTAATAGCCGGCAATACAGCAGAATATGGAGGTGGTATTTTTTGCTATTCGTATTGCAGACCTATTATAATTAACAACACTTTCGTGATTAACAGTGCATCCAAACAAGGTGGTGCAATATTCCTTGCTGACAGTTCAGTTATGGTGATACTAAACTCGATATTTTACAAGAATTTAGCATCGGAAGGTAATGAAATATACATCACAGATAGATTCTCCAGTTTATGGACTGATCCGTGCACGCTTTTGATTGCATATTCGAATATCGACTCATCCAATTGTTATGTCGCTTCTCGTGGTAATGAGATGATTTTGGGTGCAGGAAATATTAACGACAGCCTTGTTTTTCTCGATTATATGTTCCATTTAGATGCAACTTCACCGGGAATTAATCAGGGTACGGAATATTACATTTTCAAAGACGAAACATTGTGGGCACCGATGGATGATATCGATCGCGGGATAAGACCGTGGAATCTTCTGTATGACATGGGTGCGGATGAATACGGTTCAAGTCATATTGCAATGAATCATAGAAACACAAAACCAGAAATTCTCTCACTCAGTTCCTATCCTAATCCTTTCAATAGCACAGTTTGCATAAAGTATAACTTACGTTCGGAATCCAATATTAATCTTGAAATATTCGACATAAACGGGCTTCGAGTGGAACGGATCACACTAAATAATAAAAGCCAATTTATCTGGAAACCGTCTGAGAAAGTTATGGTTGGTGTTTATCTAATTCGAATTAGTACGGAAACATTATCGGTATACAGCAAAGTTTTGTACTTGAAGTGACATGTCACAATAAATTCCCTATTGTCTTGTATTATATCTAGGAAAAATGCTATTATTAATTGTTTTACAACTAGCATTATTAAACTAAAAGCAAAGACTGAAATGCAAAATTATCTTACAAAGAGATCCTTTATAAAAAAAGGCTTGCAAGATGATATCATAATGATATCATACAAATAGAAATATGGGGAATGGCCTAACACAAATAGAACCAGGACACATTAACGCAAAAGTTTACAATGCTGCGGTATATTTAAATGACGTTTGTACTGGAAAAAAGAATATTCCTGAATTTAAATTACAAGTATTGATAGATTTATTATGCTTATTGGGAGCAGACTATTCATCTGGAAAAGGTTCAAAAATTATTTTCATAATCCCCAAAAAAGGAAATATTACAATTCATAGAAAACATAAAAATCTTCTTAAGGCAAATTCATATGAAATTAAATATGCATCGAGTCCCTTTCGAACGAGATTCAGAGAACTATTAGGATATGATTTCGCCGAATTAGTTAGACATATTTCAGTAAATTGTTACCCAGAAGGAAAAGGGGGTTAAGCAAAGTGGGACGTTTAATAACAAAGGAAGAACTGGACAGAATTGAAAAGAAATATTCTAAAGAACTGCAAGAATATCTGTCCTATGAATATCCAATTATCATCGATAAATACAAGGATTATTGGTTTGCAACAATAGCAGAATTACCCGGTTGTGATGGCTATGGACCGACACCTGATGAAGCAGTTGAGGATTTAGAGCTCGACAAGAAGAATTGGTTCCTTCTTTCATTTATCAATGGCATTTTTCCTCCAAAACCTAAAAAACAACAGCAACTTGTTCGGGCTCTTGTAAGAATGCCAGTAGATCTTCATCTAAAACTCTCTCAGCTTGCAGCACAAAAAGCACAAAGCATAAATTCTTATATTGTATCCAGTCTTCAGAATTCTGTTTCATATCGAAGACCAAACTTCGATTCAGATGAAGAAGTTTCAAATATTCCTAATAAGTATCGAAGAATGCAGAAAAAAACCGAAGGGAAGAAGGAACAAGATGAAGAATCAAGGGAAAAATACACCTCTACCGCTTGAAGAAGCTTTTAAAAATGTATCACCTGAAGAATATGACAATTTTATAAAACAAATCCAACTTGAATCTGTTTTTCTCTCGAAACACACTTTTGATCGTGCATTAGATTCACATTTAAAAGACAATGCTAAGCTAAATATTTCTAGTAAAGCTGCATATTATACCAATTGTGAAGAACTACAAAGGACATTTGGTTCTATTGAATATGAGTTAAAAATTGTCAATGGGGATTATGAGTTATTTAATGCATCATTTGAGTTTACTGCTGAGTTTACATACGAAAATCAATCTTTTGACGAAAATACTTTCTCTATTTTTCTAAATAATAGCCTACAAGCGATGCTCTATCCATACATTCGTGCTTATATATCACATTTAATATCAGAGTCTGCTATGGGTCATTTTACTTTGTCAATGATGAAGATGTTTACACAAAAAGAGGAAAGCTAAGAAACTGAAAAATTATAACAAATCAATCCACATCCCTGTATCTAAGACTCGAGGAAACAAAGGCTTACTATAATCCATATTTGTTAATTTTTCTGTAAAGAGTTCTTGGGGATATCCCCAAAATCTCTGCAGCTTTCTTTCGAGAACCACTAGACTCACGTAAAGCCTTTATTAAAGCTTCCTTTTCAGCATTATCAAAGTCTATTGGTTTAGAAAAATAACGTGAAATCGAATGTAAAAGTTCGTTGTTTTGCTTTAACAAATAGAGTATTTTTCCAAAAATTTCGTCGTAATTAATACGCCCAGCATCTCTTGCATAAGAGCTCCCATCTTGTATTACTGGGAGATTTCTTCCAACAAGTTGGTGCTGTGAGAAATAATGATTTAAATCAGCTGCATGAATCATTTGACCCTCCGATAGAACTGCAATATTTTCCATCAGATTGCGAAGTTCACGAACATTTCCGGGCCAGTGATACGACAGCATTGCCTCAAGGGCGTCACTACCTATTCCACCGAATTTTACATGATGTTTTTCAGCGGCTTTATTAGCATAGTAAAAAGCCAATATTGGGATATCCTCAGGTCGCTCTCGCAATGGTGGCATAAAAATCCTAACTCCGCTTATTCTATAGTAAAGATCCTCGCGAAACCTACCTTCCCCAAGCAGTACTTTGAGGTCTTTATTTGTTGCAGCTATAATTCTCACATCGGCTACTTTGGGTTCGGAGGAACCCACAGGAAAATATTCTCCAATTTCAATAAACCTTAATAGTTTAACTTGAATTTGTGAAGGAATCTCACCGATCTCATCTAAAAAAATAGTTCCACCTTTTGCCTGCCCAAGAAATCCCACAGTATCCTTCGATGCGCCTGTGAATGCACCTTTCTTGTAACCAAATAGCTGCGATTCGAATAAAGTTTCTGGAATAGCGCCAGAATTAACAGCGAGAAAAGGTTTATCACTTCTTCGAGAGTGTCTATGTATCGCCTGCGAAACTACTTCCTTTCCAGTGCCGCTTTCCCCGGTTATTAAAACTGGAATGTCTGTAGGAGCCACTCGAAATATTATATCTGCGATTATGTAAAGTGAATCCGAGCGTCCAATCATACCGTTCTGCGTTAGTATTACTCTGCGAGAATATAGGTTATCTATCTCAGTTTCTAATGTGGACAAAAGAGTTTCCGGTGGGAGTATAAGATCGACCAGTCGTCTTATTACTGGATCGTTTACATTCCAATAGATGAGAATTATCGGCATCAGTGGTGCCCGAATACCAACATTATGAAGGAAGTTTTCAATCGAAAGCTTAAAGTTATCATTCCATTCTATAAGAGCGAGATCGAATTTCTTTTCACGAAGTTTTGTTAGAAATATTTCCTGTGTATCGCATATCTCTCCATATATGTTGTATACACCATCGCTTTTTAGAATAATTATTTCTTTTGTGCTATCCATATTAGAATAGATCTATAACGTCTTTAATTGTTACAATTGCCATTAATCCAAGCAAAAGCAACATACTAACTTGCTGAAATATTGATCTAACTCGATCGCTAATTCGTTTTTTTCTTATTGCCTCGATTACTGTAAACACTATTTGTCCACCATCGAGCACAGGAATTGGAAGTAAATTTAGGATTCCGAGATTAATCGCTAATGCAGCAACAAATAACAGAAGTGGCCATAGACCCATTTTGGCGGTTTCACCAGTCATACGAGTAATCATTACAGGACCACCTATATCCTTCAAACTGGATTCACCTACAATCAGAGACCATATAAACCCCAATACTGCACCCGAAAACATATAAGTAGCTTCAATAGACCTAATAAACGCGGAACCAGCAGGAAGACGTGTTTGCTCCGATGGCCAAATAATTCCAATCATACCGAATACAGTATCGCCGGATTCTAATGATATTTTTCTGCTTTCAGGTTGGCACTCGAGATTGAACACCGAATCTTTTCTTAAAATGACAAGTACAACTGTTGTATCCGGTTTTGAGTGAATTTCATCTGATAACTCATTCCAATTTGAGACAGTATCTCCATCGACTTTAAGAATAACATCATTAACCATAAGTCCTGCCTCAGATGCTGGCATTCCTGGAATTAATCCCCCCACTTTTGCCTTATCGAATAAAGGATTGCTTTCTCCGTGAAAAATAAATCCTGTCCATACGAGTATTAAACCCATAAGTAAATTCATAATCGGTCCAGCAAGTAAAACCATAATTCTAATTCCGGGTGGTTTGGCAAGGAATTCATAAGATTGAGGTTCTTCACCTTCGGGGTGTTCCTCACCAGCAAGACGAACGAAACCACCAAAAGGTATTGCACCGATTTGATATTCGGTCTCGCCTATTT
>CAZLTJ010000003.1:0-4053 GCA_964562425.1 uncultured bacterium | reverse complement strand
AGTTTTGGTGGAAAGCCGATAGAAAACTTCTCAACCCGGATACCGGTAAACTTAGCTACAAGGAAATGTCCCAGTTCGTGGAAAAAAATTATTATGCCCAAAACTATTATAGCCAATACAACTGTCACATTAGCCCTCCTATGAACTGCAATAAACTTTTTGAAAAAAATTAATCAACTATAAAAATTGAATCTCCGACACATATATTTATCGGTTCAAAGCAACCCTTTATGTAATATTTTCCCGGTTCTACGTTAAGGCTATCATTGTCCATACCGAACCATTTTATGTAAAAGAAAATTGAATCACCAGGTGGAATTGAATAATTCTCATCGTTTTGAGAAACTATAAAATTTAGCGCCTGGTTAGAGACCCACTTATGTTTTCGACCTATAATCTCAAAGCTTACGGGAATTTCGTCGGTAGAAGTCGAATAGAATGTATCTACGTCATTGTTGTAAACATATAAAGTTATAATCACTTCTTCATCGTGAGTAATATATTCTTTTGAAACGTTTAATCTTATTGTGATATTTTCAATCTCTATATCCTTCGGTTCCGATTCTGTTTCTTCATTGCCGAGAATGCCCAAAGATATCAGAAAAGCCATACCTATTAAGGATAACAAAAATATAATAAAATTATTCATATCTAATAGTTTAGTTTGTTAAAATAAAAGTTATTGCGGTTGTTGCGTTTTTCGCACAGTAATGAAAAAAAATCTACAATAAACAAAAGATACGTAAACATAATAAATTGTCCAAAAATTACAACAGAACATCTTCTATAAATAGCGATAGTGAAATTTATTTTAATTAATTATGCCAAGTTTCTTGCCGACTTTACTCAATTTATCCAAAGCAAAATTCATATCCTCATCGGTATGTGTAGCCATAAAGGACAATCTAATAAGCGAGTGATTAAGTTGAACTGCCGGTGGTACGATGGGATTAACAAAAACACCTTCATCCTCGAGCATAATGTTCATTTTTAGAACTTTTTCCATGTCACCGACAATTATAGGAATAATAGGTGTCTCGGTTAGTCCAATATCGTAACCCATCATGGAGATCTCTTTTTGCATTAAATGCGTTATCTCCCATAACCTTTCTCTTCTCCACGGTTCCGATTTAATAATCTCGAGCGATTTTTGGACAGTCGCAACCGATGCTGGAGGTGGACTTGCCGAGAAAATAATGGCTCTGGAATTATGTTGTAAATAATCGATAATCGACTTTTCAGCAGCAACAAAACCACCAATAGATGCCAATGACTTGCTAAATGTTGCCATTATCATATCGACTCTGTCTGTCACATCGAAATGAGCAGAGGTTCCATTCCCAATAGGACCAAGAACTCCAAGAGCGTGAGCGTCATCGACCATTAAAGCCGAATCGTATTTTTCGCAAAGCTCGACAATTTGCGGAAGTTTGGCAATGTCACCATCCATAGAAAAAACTCCATCAACCACAATAAGTTTCCCTTTTTCCTTCGAGATTCGAGCAAGAACTCTCTCCAAATGATCCATGTCGTTATGACTATATCTATACATTTTACCTCTTGAAAGAAGTGCGCCATCGATTATGGAAGCATGATCGAGTTTGTCAGTTATTACATATTCCCCATTCAGTACAATTGTTGAAATAACACCCTGGTTAACCATAAAACCAGTAGAGTAAAGAAGTGCAGATTCCTTTCCAACGAAATCAGCAAGTTCCTCCTCGAGTTCCTCATGAATGCTGAGCGTCCCGTTTAGAAACCTTGAACCTGCGCAACCGGTTCCATATTTTTTCAAAGCCTTCGTTGCTGCTTCAATAACGCGAGGATCGTCCGTTAGTCCCATATAACTATTGGAGCCCATCATCAAAACTTTCTTACCGTTTGCAAGAATAACCGATCTATGTTGTCCTGTTGTTATTGCTCTAAAATATGGGTAAAGCCCTGCAGCTTTTACTTTGTTTGCTTCATCCCAGACTCTACATTTATCCAAAAGAGACATATAACTCCTTTCAAGCAATGTCATGTAATTCGTCAATTTATTCCTGATTTATCTATTTCGCAAGAAGATTGCACAAGATATTCTATTATAATCCCTTTTGAAAATCTCTAAAACATGTATTTAAATGAAAAGAAATTTCTATTCTGAAGTTTCGTATACAATCGATGCATTGTTAAATCCTATATAAATCCTGAATGAGGATTTCGCTGTAATCATTCTTTTAAAAATAATTGATATAGCTCAAAGATGAACGTAAAATATTGAATATGTTTTAATACGATATATTTTACCTTTAGTTCATTCAATTATAATTTCAATGCTTATATTGAGGATTAAAAAAACATATTATTCAAAGTTTATTATGAAATCGATAAAGCCTGCAGTTACAATAATTTGCCAGGATTTTTACCCCATCGAGGGTGGTTTAACAACCTGGGTGTATAATCTTGCACTTGAATTGACAAAACTCGGTCACGAGGTTGAAGTTCTGACTCGTCGCTGGAAGGACCTTGAATCTGACGACTCTGGATATCCTTTTTCTGTTCACAGACTTCCTTCGGAGAAATGGAAGAATCGAAAAAATTTTCGAATTTACAAATACTTAAAAAAAATCTCACAAAACAATAAACCTACTGTAATTATATGTGGAAATTGGAAAATGGGTGTTCCAGTGAGATGGTTTAATTTGTGGAATAGTGGGAAAAAGTTCCCATATATTGTATGTATCCACGGAATGGATGTCTATGAATTTAGGCGATTAAACAGAAATCTTCTTCGTAAAACTATTAACGATGCAAACCTTGTTATTACTGGCTCGAAACATGTGTACGAAAAAATTATTGAACTTCACAATTATAGCAAGGAAATATCCATCGTTCACTATGGTGTAGATATTAATAGATTTAAACCTATGGACATACCTACTGATTTTTTCGAAAAATACAATATTCCTAAAAACAAAAAAATCTTGCTTTCAGTATCTCGCCTTGTCGAACGCAAAGGATTTGATAATGTGATTCGTGCGCTACCACATGTTATTGATAAATTTGATGATTTCCTTTACGTTATCGGTGGCAGAGGTAAGGACGAGCATCGTTTGCAAAATCTAACGCTTGAATTAGGGATTAAGGAACATGTCCGCTTTATCGGTTTCGTCCACGATGATGATCTACCCGGTATCTATAATATCTCCGATGTGTTTATAATGCCGTCTCGGGAGATAAATGGCAATATTGAGGGCTTCGGGATAGCCTACCTCGAGGCGAATGCATGCAAAAAGCCTGTTATTGGAGGGAATTCAGGTGGCATACCGGATGCTGTCGAGGATGGTGTGAGTGGTATCTTGGTGAATCCAGAAAGCATTTCTGAGATTGCCGATGCGATTATTGAGCTTTTCTCAGATGAAATACTTTACGCAAAGCTCTCCCATAACGGTTTCCATCGAGTCAATGAACGTTTTCTATGGTCCATGATTGCAGAAAAGTATTCTGAATACATTGAGAAAATTATTGAGCAATTGTGATTTATTTTCACTCCATAAAACTATTTTTGAAAAGAACATCGATTATCTGCTCATAAATCAGATGAATTGGACAATAGTTTTTGAAATATTTATTCCTCGGAACAATTTTCTTCTGATTAATTTTGGATAAGAGAAATACTATAATTTAACAGTTGCATAATCTTTATTTATCCGATGGTAAATATTTTTATTGAAATATCTAATTGCCAAGTAATACTTGTTGGATTATACTTTACAACAGATATTATAGGATATTGTTGGGAAAGCGATTTGGGAAGATGCATTCAAAACATATATTGGTAATTCTACATTTAAGGCAAGAGTTTATATTTTTATGAACTTCATCTATAATTATATCGACGAAAGGTTTATTGTATGAGCAAATCATTTGATTTCTATTTTGTCGATTTTCAGTTGTAGCAATTTATTTATTTCGCAAACATCCGTACGAGGAAATTTTGTAACTAATGCTCTTGACCTATTGCTTATATACTAAAGCATGTTTGTCGTATTTATTGCATAAGAAATATTA
>CAZLTJ010000002.1:54911-58022 GCA_964562425.1 uncultured bacterium | reverse complement strand
ACACGCCTTGAAAGATGGATGGTTCTATTCTGGTGGTTTCTGCCGCAGACGGTCCCATGCCTCAAACTCGTGAGCATATATTATTAGCCCGTCAGGTTAACGTTCCTGCTCTTGTGGTTTTCATAAACAAAACAGATCAGGTGGATGACCCAGAGCTTATTGAACTTGTTGAGTTGGAGGTTAGGGAACTTTTAAGCAAATATGACTATCCTGGCGATGAAATTCCCGTTATAGCTGGAAGTGCATTGGAAGCTATGAACAGAGGTCTTCAGGGCGAAATATCAGAGGATGATCCTGCATTCAAGCCAATTATTGAATTAATGCATGCTGTAGATGAATATATACCCACTCCAACAAGAGATGTTGATAAGCCATACTTGATGCCTATTGAGGATGTATTCTCGATTACTGGTAGGGGTACTGTGGTTACTGGTCGAGTTGAACGTGGAAAAATCGAATCTGGCAATGAAGTTGAAATTGTTGGTATTAAACCGACAAGAAAAACTGTTGCTACATCACTGGAAATGTTTAGAAAAATTCTCGACTATGCTGAGGCGGGAGATAACGTGGGTGTTCTGTTAAGAGGAATTGACAAAAACGAAGTTGAAAGAGGCATGGTCCTTGCTAAACCCGCTTCAATTACACCTCATACAAAATTCATTGGAGAGGTTTATGTTCTTAAGCCAGAGGAGGGTGGTCGTCAGAAACCGTTTTTCAGCGGATATAGACCTCAGTTTTATTTCAGAACAACTGATGTTACAGGCACAATTATACTCACCGAGGGTGTGGAAATGATAATGCCTGGAGATCGTGTTACAATCGAAGCGGATCTTATTTCGCCAATTGCTATGGAAAAAGGTCTTCGATATGCAATTCGTGAAGGTGGAAAAACAATTGGTGCAGGTGTTGTTGCCAGTATTATTGAATAAAATGTTGTTTCATAGTGGTCTCCGGGGAGCTGATGAAAACATTTTATGTGAGTAATCAGCTCCCTTTATTTTGAGTTTTTATTGATTGTTGCGAGGAAAAGTTTAAATTTTTTCAAATTTAGTTAAAAAAGTACTTGTGAAAAGAAAATATTATTATATAATATTATAGCTGTATTTAACAGCTTTTACATCGCAACACGTCTGGGGGGTTGAAGAAAGCATATTTTGCAAGTAAACAACCCCCTTTTTAAAGTTGTTTTTTTGCTAATTGTTTTAAGAAAGATATTCGCTTTGTGATTAGTTAAATTGAAAAATTTTGTTGACATAAATGTTGTAGCTTATATTTTTAAATTGTGTATTTTCAATGATACTTATTTCATGATAACTCCTTGAGGCTGATGAAAACTTATTGAGTAAGTAGTCAGCCTCTGGATGTTTAATTAAAGGTTTTTTATCATTCTTAGATTAAAGAAATTGTAAGTTCCTTCGATTCTAAGGAGCTACAAATCGAATCATTAAGTATTTAGTGAAAGGTGAATTATAGTGGCAAAGAAAGGGAAATCTAAAAGGGAGCATGTAATTCTGGAGTGTACAATATGCAAATCGCGTACTTACATTACACAGAAGAATAAAATAAATACACCTGACAGACTTAAATTAAAGAAGTATTGTCCAAAGGATAAAAAGCATACATTGCACAAGGAAACCCGATAAAATATATCTATAGTTTTGAATGAGAAACTATACAAGAAAATTGCGTTCTTTATTTTAATCTTTATTTGAATTTTATTATTATTTATTGGTTATTATTGTAAATATGTTTAAGAGCCCATTATCTTTCCTTAACTTTAATAAACATCCGTAAAGCTTCGAGAAATTTGTCCTTTTGCGTTGTTGTAACGAATATTTTTTTATTGTTATTAAGTTCGAATTGAGTTCCTTCTTTTCCTGACATGATAAATCCTACGCCATATTTTGGACTAATTTTGTAACCAATTCCACCAAAATCTCATACTGGATTTATAGAGAGTACCTTAAATGTTTTAATACTGTCATATGGTAAATATCTGTTAAATATCCAAAACATTGAAATATAAACACCATCAGTGGCAATAATTATTTTAAGTCCACCAAAAATAAAACATAGAGGTAAAATGATCCCCAAGAAAATCCATATTATGATAAGAATTGCATCTGGTGTTGGATTTTTTCCAAACGGAATTCCCAAAATAATTTGACTAATAAATGCATACCATGCCACGGCTATTAAAACTGCTGTTGTAAGAATCCTAAGAACTATTGATATACTTTGAAATTCTTGATAGACAGGTGTACCTTTCATTTCGCTCCTTTCATTTCATCGATAAAGGGGTTCCCAACATCCATGAGGAATTAATTGAGAAGTTCATCGGTGTTTGTTGACCTTTGAGTAGATAGAACTCTCCAGCTAGTGCAATCATTGAAGCGTTATCTGTGCAGTATTTAGTTTCTGGCATATAGAGTTCCCAATTTTTGACAGTTGCTTTTTCTCGTAGTCTTTTACTTGCTGCTACACCTCCGCTTATGACAATTCTATTTATGCCAAATTTTTTACTTGCTCTATCAAGCTTCAAAAGAAGTGAATCCACAATGGCATCCTGATAGGAAGCTAATATATTTGCAGGATTTCTTTTTGTTTTTTCAATGCCTAATTTTCGTATTGTTAGTGCAAACGCTGTCTTAAGTCCAGAAAACGAGAAATCGAAATCGTCTGAATGAAGCATAGCTATAGGGAAACGGAATGATTTTGGATCCCCATTTTCAGCAATTTTCTGAATTTCTGGGCCTCCAGGATACGATAATCCAATGACCTTAGCGGCTTTATCGAGAGCTTCACCTGCAGCATCATCTCTTGTTGTACCTAAAAGCTTATAATCACCCCAATTATGAACAAATATAAGTTCAGTATGTCCTCCTGAAACAAGCAGTGCCAAGAAAGGTGGCGATATTTTATGTGAAAGCTTGACGCTAAATATATGTCCCTCGAGGTGATTTATTGCTATAATTGGAATTTTATTCATTAATGCTATGGCTTTTGCAAACGAAACACCTACTATGAGTGATCCGGGCAATCCTGGTCCTGCAGTTACTGCAATTGCGTCGATGTCACTAATTGCAAGCCCAGATTTATCTAAAACTTCCC
>CAZLTJ010000002.1:24932-54901 GCA_964562425.1 uncultured bacterium | reverse complement strand
TTTTTTATGTGATCTCTGCTAGCTAATTCTGGAACAACACCCCCAAGAGATTCGTGAACAGTTTGACTGTAAACTTGTTCAGAAAGAATAGCACTGTTCTCAATAATCGAGACTGCGGTTTCGTCGCACGATGTTTCAATACCTAAAACTTTCATAATCTATTAATTAATCTGTAGAAATATTTCGAGGTACAAATTTAACTTCCATTGGGTCAAGTAATATGACCTGAATAGGCTTAGGCACATCAACTTTTAACTGTACAATACCGTTATTTTTTCGAGAATATTCCTGATAATAAAAATAGACTTCAATGTTTTTAGCGGTTAAATTATCTATCATGCTTTTCGGACCGCTAAGCTTTACTTTTGTGCTTCTTGGTATTGTATAACCTGGCCTAGATGGTGCTTTTCTTATTACTATTGGAATTTCTGACAAACTTTTTTCTGATATCTCTTCGATTTCGATACTAACAATAACGGTTTCAGTGCTTGCATGTATTAGCTTTGAAATCATTTCTAGTTGTATAGGTTTTGAAGTAGATATATTAAAATTAGCAAGTGTCTTCTGAACAGTATAAACCTCATAAATTTCTGAAATATGCTTTTCTGGTCCATAAATTATCACTTTTTCGGGGCTGAATACAAGTTCACTGCTTACTACAAATCCAGTTTCAGGTATTATCTCAAGTTTTGAGTTAACTGGAACTTCTTTGGATTTCAATCTATCGAGGAATATTTCAATCTCGCTTGAAGGTTTAATATTAACAACAGTTAATTTCGGTGATGCGAGAATAGCTTTTTCCTCCTTAAGATCGATAGTCTTTTTACCATATGATAATTTATTCAAATCTATAATTATTTCACCTTTGGTTTGAAATTGACTGATTAGGTCTTTTCCTCGACCGTTAATGACAACCTGTAAACTCTCGGGTAATTCGCTTGCTAAGACGAAGTTCTTTGCAACATTTCCAGTTGTTCGAACTGAAAAAGTGAATGTGTAGGTGTATACTCGTTCTGTAACAACGTGGAACCATATAAAAACTGCTGCAATAACAGCTAAAATAATTATTACTACTTTTTTAGGACTCATGAAATATCTCCTGAATGGATGTAGAAAACCTTAACTTTTATCACGCAACAGTTTGTAACGGTATTTGAAATATACTAATATTTAATCTGGTTATTCAATAATAATGCTTCAATTCGATATAAAGAAAGTAAATGAATACAGTTTAATAATTATAGATCTCACTGAAATTTATTTATTAAAATTCCGGTCCAATCTGGAAATGTATTTGCCAATCCGGTTTATCCCTGTCAAATCCCCAACCAAAATCTAATCCCATAATACCCATCATAGGAACTACAAATCTCACCCCAAAACCTGCACCAGTTACCAGTTCTCTAACATTAATTTGTCTAGGCTTCATCCAAGCATTCCCTGCGTCTACAAATGTAGAAAAATATAATTGATCTTTAATAAAAGGAACTCGAAGTTCAGACGTTAGGATCAGAACTGCTTTTCCACCAGCTCGATAATCGTATGAGGGTCTTATAAGTGGTAAATTTCCGTTAGCATCAGGTATTGCTAAGGAATCGAAAACAGGTTCGCTGTGAAGTATTGGACCAACGGATCGGTCGTTATAACCTCGAATTTGACCATCAAAGCTTATTCCACCAGGATAGAATCTTTCGCCATATGGAACTTTCTCAGAATTGCCAAATAAGTTTGTTAGCAGTCCCAAATGTCCTTTTGCCACAAAAGTTAAGTATTTATGAAGTGGAAAGTACCAATCTGATTTAAACCAAAATTTTTGAAAATCAATTTGTCCGCCAATAAAACCCCCAGAATTTTCTATACTAATAGAGTTTTTGCTTCCTTTTGAAGCAAATAGTCGAGAATCTCTGCTGTCGCGTTCAATTGTAAGCATAAGCGAGGATTCGGATTGTGGCCAGTCAATAGTTCGAATGTTGTAAGATGGTGAAGGAACATAACTATCTGATATGTTAAAATATTTAACAGCTTCAAGTTTATATCGAGCATAGAAGGAGAAATACCTTGGTTTGAAAAGTTTCCGACCAAGACGTATTGCCCCACCTCGTCTTAATTCTGTGTAATTACTTTCCCATTCAGTTGTGGTGTTGTAAATATCAAAGCCAGAACTTGTAGGAGTATTGAAGAGCCAGGGTTCAGTAAATGATAGCGAAAGATTGTTTCTTAATTTTCCGAATTCAAACATTACATCAGTGTCCCACCCTCGACCCAAAACATTAGGATATCCAATGGAAATTGTTCCCAATATTTTATCTCTCGCATTATATGCAGCACCAATCTGAAATCGACCAATTGGTTTTTCCGTAACTTTAAGTGTGAGATCGACATCGCCATTAGGCAAAACTTTAAATTCAGGTACAACATCTTCAAAAAAGTTTAAGAAATATACATTGCGTTGGCTGATGAATAATAAGTCGCGTTTAAAAATCTGACCTGGGAAAAGAATCACTTCTCGCCTAATCACGTTTTCAAATGTTCGATTGTTTCCTTCGATATATAAGTATCGAATCCTTGCTCGAGGACCTTCATCAATAGAAACCTCAAGGCTAACAGTATCCCCAGAGATTTTTCTATTTGGTTCAACTCTTGCATGGATGTATCCATCATCTGTGTATGCAAAGTAGATATCTTGAATAGTATTTTCAAGTTTTTTTTGGCTAAAAACATCTCCTTTTTTCAATTTCACTTTTGGTAGCAATTCATCGTCTGTGAATTTTTCATTACCTGTGAAGCTAATTCCTTTATAGTAAAACTTTTCACCTTCTTCAATCCAAATGGTAATGTTAATACCATCGGCAAAACGACCAATAGAGTCTTTTATGATTTCTGCGGTTATAAATCCTCTGTTCCTGTATAAATCTTCAATCTTTAGAAGATCTTCATCGTACTTCTGCTTGTCAAATTTTCCGCTTCTTAAGAGACTTTTTGGCTTTGAATCCATTTTAGAACGAAGTTTCCTATCAGAAAAAATTTTATTTCCTTCAAACTCTATCGAGATAATTCTTGAAGACTTAACTTCGTCGATTTTAAATTCGATGTCTATATATCCCGGAGCTTCTTTTTTAGCATCATATTTAACAATTACTCCAGCATATCCTTCGCTTGAATATTTTGATTTTACTGAATTAATAGCGTTAAAAATCTTCGATTTTGATAAAAATGCATTTTTCCCGAATCCAATAACTTTCATAAGTTTATCATCTTTTATCTTTTTATTGCCTGAAAATTCGATTTTTCCAACTCGAGGAAGTTCATGTACGTGAATTTCAATATCGAAGCCATAGGGACCCTTGCTAACAAGGATTTTTGCATCATCATAACTTCCAAGAGCATAAATGCTTCTTATGGCGTCCTGGAGAGCTAAAGTGGAGAACAATTGGTCTTCTGCAAGTCCAGAATTGACTCGAACAAGTTCCGGACTGGTGAATTCCGTTCCAACAACGGTGATTTTATTAATTCTTGTATTTTGTGCGAAAGAGATGCTACTCAGTGATAGTATAAATCCCAGAAGACATGCTAAAAATTTGCACCATTTCATTCTCATTAATCTCTTATGAAACTAAGATTTCATCAATTTGTAGGATCGAATATTTTTGTCTGTGTCCCTGCTTTTTATGGTAGCCAGTTCTTCTTTTCTTTTTAAAGACAATAAGCTTAGGTCCTTTAGTGTGTTCAAGCAAAGTAGCTTCGATAGTTACACCCTCAATTTTAGGGTTACCTACAATAGTTTCTTTATCATCAGAGAAAAGATATACATCCTCAAAATTGAGTTTTGAACCCTCTTCTTTTGAACTCATAAATGGAACCCAAACCTTATCCCCAGGGGATACTTTTACTTGTAATCCAGCAATTTCAACAATGGCAAACATAACAATCCTTTTCTTATTTAAATGTAAATTCTTAATCTCACTTATTTCCTCTATACTCTTTATCGTCTCTTTTTATATTGGAAGTTCCTTCCTTTTTAAGCAAAGCTTTTCGGGAAAGCCGAATTTTTCCTGATTCTGGATCGACAGCAAGTACTTTTACTTTAACTTTTTCCCCAGTTTTCAGAACATCCTCAACTTTATTAATTCTCCTATGCTCGATTTCGGAAATGTGGAGTAATCCCTCGCAGGAATGAGTAATTTTCACAAACGCTCCAAAAGGTTGAATACGAACAATTGTTCCGTTATAAATAGCTCCAACTACTGGCTCTTCAACAATAGATTCAATAATTTTAATTGCAGAATTCATAGAATCAGTGTCTAAGGCAGAAATAAAGACCGATCCGTCTGGTTCGATGGCAATTGTGGTTGAGGTTTCATCCTGTATACTTCTAATAACCTTGCCGCCACTTCCGATAACTTCGCCGATTTTTTCGGGATTGATATGAATTATCTGGATTCTGGGTGCATGAGCTGCAAGGTTTGACCTTGGCTTATCGATTACTTCATTCATTTTCCGGAGGATAAATTCCCTTCCATCTTTTGCTTGAGATAGAGCTTTCTCTATAATATCAAATGAAATTCCTGGAACTTTGACATCCATCTGAAAAGCATTAATTCCTTTTTCGGTACCGGTAACTTTGAAGTCCATATCACCATAATGGTCTTCTGAACCTTTAATATCAGTTAAAATAGCATGTTTCCCATTTTCTATTACAAGACCCATAGCAATTCCCGCAACGTGGGTTTTAATAGGTATTCCTGCATCCATTAGCGATAAACTTCCTGAACAGACAGTAGCCATTGAAGAAGAGCCATTGGATTCTAGGATTTCTGAGACAATACGAATCGTATAAGGAAAAGTTTCTTCGGAGGGTATAATATTTTGCAAAGAACGTTCTGCTAAGTTACCGTGTCCTATCTCTCTTCTTCCAGGACCTCTCATAGGTCGAACATCTCCAACAGAAAACGGTAGGAAATTATAATGCAAAATAAAGCTTTTAAACGATTCTCCTTCGAGATCCTCGATCTTCTGTTCGTCAAGTTTTGTACCTAGAGTTACAGCCGATAATGATTGAGTTTCTCCTCTCGTGAAAAGCGCAGACCCATGTGCTCTGGGGAGAATGCCAAGTTCGATTGAAATCTCACGTATTTCATCGAAATTTCTTCCATCGGATCGTCGATTTTCGTTTAAAATCATTTCCCTTATAATTTCACCCCTGATACTATCCATAATTAAGTTAATTTTAGCTTCGGATTCGGGGTATTCTTCGATAAGTTGTTCGATAACGGAATTGCTGAGTTTATTACTTAGATCTTGTCGATCAGATTTAGATTCAGTTTGAATTAATTCTCTAATTTTTTCTGTTCCAAGTTTTCTGACAGCTTTATCAAGTTTTGGGTCTATTATATCTGGTTCGTACTCTCTTTTAGGTTTTCCAATTTTTTTGATAAGCTCTTGCTGGATTTTAACTATCTTCGATAATGCAGGTTGAGCAGCCTTAAGAACTTCCAGTAATGTAGCTTCACTGATTTCTATAGCAGTTCCTTCGACCATTATTATATCTTTATCAGTTCCTGCGACAACCAAATCAAGAGTAGCTTTTTCTCTTTGTGTAACAGTAGGATTTATTACGTATTCACCTTCAATTAAAGCAATCCTTACAGCTCCAAAAGGACCATTAAAAGGTATATCGGAAATAGATAGTGCTGCAGAAGCACCGATAATACCCAGAATATCCGGTTCATTTTCTTGATCAAAGGAAATAACCGACGCCAGTACTTGCGTTTCATAAATATAATCTTTTGGAAAAAGTGGTCTAACTGGTCTGTCTATAAGTCGAGATCTAAGTATTTCATGTTCATATGGTCTTCCTTCACGTTTGAAAAAGCCTCCAGGAATTTTGCCGGCAGCGTAAAATTTTTCTCGATAGTCCACTGTTAAAGGCATAAAACCTTTATAGGAACTAGGATTCTTAGATGAAACAGCTGTAACCAATACTATTGTACCACCTGTCTGCACCCAAATAGCTCCATCTGCTTGACGAGCTACTTTTCCAGTTTGCAAAATTATTTCACAATTGCCAATTTTTTCTTTTAGTTCTGTATAATCCATATTTTTGTATTTCCTTTGGATAAAAATTTAATTTGTAATTCATTATTATAAGTAAGATATGTTAAAAACACAATCTTGTTTTTAGTTCCATTAATTTTTCGAATATAACAAATAAGCTAATCTTTGATGACTGCCATGTATTATTGGATTAATCGGAAATAATATTTCCGGAAAGGTTGATTATTTACGCAATCCGAGACTTTTGATTAATTTTAAATATCCTTCATAATCTTTTCTACGAAGGTAATTAAGTAACCTTCTTCTGCGACCGACTAAGATCATAAAACCGCGTTTTGAGTTTGTATCTTTCGGATGAAGGGAAAAATGTTGGGACAGAACCTTTATCCGTTCAGTTAATACGGCAACTTGTACTTCAGATGAGCCTACATCCTTTGGATGTCTTTCAAATTTTTTCATAACTTCATTTTTAATTTCTTTATCCAGCAAATTTTCCTCCTTAATGTTCCCTAAGGCGCAAATTGTAAAATTTTTTCTATAGTCTGTCAAGTGTTAATTTTATCATTCAAAGAGAATTAATTCTTAAAAACCGCATAATAAAATCCTGAATTGAAAAAATATCTTCTTGTGATTCTTATTAAGATCATGGATTTCAATATTCATTATTAGCAGTATTATTCAAATTCTATTCTATTTTCTCAAGGTATTTTGTTTCGTTGAAGATCTCTTGCTGACCTTTTTATTATCATGGTGACTTAAAAAAAGCTCAGCGAAAATTATAATTGCAATTCCAACAGTTATTGCAGAATCTGCAATATTGAATGTATACCATCTATAGTTTCCAATTCCAAAGTCAAGGAAATCTATCACTTTGCCGATTCTAATTCTATCGATAAGATTACCTATAGCTCCGCCAAGCATAAGTGAAATTGCTGTAATATGAGCTACCGATGTTTTTTTCTTTAAAAACCAAACAACTAAGATTAATGCTGCAAGAATTGCGGCTAATATGTAAAATAGATTGCCACCTATTCTTGTTCCAAACACACCGCCAGGATTTAGAACCAAGGTTACTTTGAAAAAGTTGCTAATTACAGAAAGTGATTTATTAAGTATCAATTCCTGCGAAGCAATAGATTTTGTTATTCTATCTAGTAAAACAACCCCTACTAAGATAATTAGAGCTTCAATTATTCTATTTTTGAATATTTTTTTCAATGTAATAAAGTTGTGTTTTTATAATGTTTGAGATAATAGTGGAGAAAATAAAATAAACCAATGAAAATTTGAGGGTGGATGGATTCGAACCATCGGCCCACGGCTTAAAAGGCCGTTGCTCTGCCACCTGAGCTACACCCCCAAATAAACCACAAAAATATTTATTGCTAATATTGCTGTCAAGAGTAAAATATCTCTTGAAACGTTATTAACAAATATATTCTTTAGAGTAATGAGCTTTAAAATTGTTAGAATCATATCTGGGTTAATTCTTCTATCATTAGCAGCATTATTACTTATCTCGCTGCTATCATATAATTCCATGGATTTCTATCCGGGTGAAAGCCCCATATCACCTCAGAGAAAGATGGGGAATTTACTTGGACCTTTAGGCGCTTGGAGTTCAATGGCTGTTATCAATAATTTTGGATACATAGGTTTTGCTTTTGTTATACTTATTATTATTTGGGGGCTTGGAAGAGTTTTATCTTGGCGTTTTGATAAGTTGATTAAAATAACAGGATATTTTTTTGGGTGGTTTTTTGCATTTAATATCTTAATCTCAGGATTCTTTTCGTTTAAAATTCGGGAAATAATTGGAGTTTTCGGTGTAGGGTTGAGTAATATTTTTGCAGTATTTGGTTCCTTTGGAGCCATGCTCGTTACTCTTATTATTTTTACTCTTTGGGTTCTTTTAGCTACAAGATTGGGTTTGAGGATTCCTGTACAATATATTAGCGAGCATACAAGTCGATTCTTTAGTAAATTATTAGTGAGTAAGCTGAAGTTGAGTAAGTTATATCAGGAAAGGCAAGATGAAATTGATGATTATACAGAAAGACAGGATAGAATTTATAGAAGAAATCGAATTATTGAGAATGTGCCGGATTATTTTTCAGATAAGGGTTTCCTTGTAGAAAAGAAGTCCGAAGAACTTGAAAGTGTGGATATTGACCATAGTTCTCCTGGTGTACCTGATATTGTTTTCATGTCTGAATTAGAGCAATCGAGATCAAAGGCAAAATCTGAAGCTTATATAGATTATAAAATAGCTTCCGATGAAAAGACTTCTTCTTCTAGTAAGTCTGACAAACGAAGAATTGAAATATTAGATGAATATGACATCCATGTTCCCGGTCTTCTCGATGTTTTAGGTCAAAGAAAAACCAATAAAAAGGAAAAATCCCACGATCAGGAAGGATTTATAGATGTTCCTCTACCTAATGAACCGAGCAAATCAGACGAATATACTTCGAAGGTGATTCACGTAAATATCCCTGTGAAGACAAAGGTTTCAGCCCAAAGGTTTGAAGATAACAATACTCCATTTGATCCCCCTAAATCGGAAGTAGAGGGAAAACAAACAAAGACATCTGATTCTATCAGACAATCTGAAATAAATACAACAAACAAAGAAGCAGAACCAAACGTTGGAAAAGTTCCAGATGCAGGTCATGATAATGAATTATATAAAACAATAGGAGATGGAGCTAAAGCTGAAAGTAAAGATTTAGGAAATAATATTGGAATAGCAAGAACTATAAAAGTTCCAGAACCAATCGAGGGAACAAAAATTAAGCTTCAGGAAAGCTTTTTTTCTTTACCACCTCTTTCAATTCTCAGAGCTCAGGAATATCCCAAAACTCATATGACCGAGATAGAATTGAATACGATAGGCAAAAAACTTGGGGATGCCCTTGGAACTTATAAAATATTCGGCAAAATAATAACTGTAAAACCTGGTCCTGTTATTACTCGTTTCGAATTTGAACCTGAGTCGGGAACCCGAGTATCGAAAGTATTAGCTCTTGCTGATGATCTGAAACTTTCACTTAAAACGAAGGATGTGAGAATTGTTGGACCATTACCGGGGAAAGGAACAGTGGGGATTGAAATACCTAATCATCAACCGGAAATTGTGTATATTAGAAGTGTTTTAGAATCTGCGACATACGTCAATTCGAAAGCATCTTTACCGATTGTTTTAGGCAAAGATGTTGCAGGAAACACATTTGTCGAAGACCTAACAGAAATGCCTCATTTATTAATTGCAGGTGCCACAGGTTCCGGGAAATCTGTCTGTATTAATGCAATTATTACAAGTCTATTGTATAAACGTAATCCTTCTGAATTAAGGCTATTGCTCTTGGACCCTAAACGCCTTGAACTTTCAATATACAATGGAATACCATATTTATTAGCTCCGGTTGTAGTGGATAATAAGGAGGCTGCTTCGGCTTTGAAATGGGTTGTTGAAGAGATGGAAACTAGATATAAAATTCTTGCAGAACTTCATGTACGAAGCCTTAGCGAATATTATTTGCTGCTAAAAGGTAAACCGTATATGGGTTGTAAAATCCCATATATAGTAGTCGTTATTGATGAACTGGCTGATTTGATGATGACTGTATCGTCAGAAATCGAGGAACCTATTGCTCGTTTAGCACAAATGGCTAGAGCTGTTGGCATTCATATTATTATTGCTACTCAACGACCCTCAGTTGACGTTGTTACAGGACTTATAAAGGCTAATTTCCCTTCAAGAATTGCATTCAAGGTGCGAAGTAGAGTAGATTCAAGAACAATTCTTGATATACAGGGAGCTGAACGACTTCTGGGACATGGAGATATGTTGTTCCTATCTACTGGCAAAGCTGAACCCCAGAGAATTCATGGTTCATACGTTTCTACCAGTGAATCGAAAAAAATTGTTGATTATCTTTGTAAGTTTACAAATCCTCAGGTTGCACAAGTTAGTTTTAAAGAAGAGCTTGCAAAAAGGCAAGCTATTAGAGAACTTGACGAACTTTTCTGGGAAGCAGCAAAAGTCATAGTTATTTCTCAGAAAGGATCAGCATCACATTTGCAGAGAAAATTAAGAGTAGGATACACGAGAGCTGCATCGATAATTGACCAGCTCGAAATTATGAATGTTGTGGGTCCATTTGAAGGCAGCAAAGCTCGAAAAGTGCTTGTTGAAAGCCTTGAAGAATTAGACAGGATTAGAAGAGAATTTCAGCATTAAAGCATTAAATGGAGATTTATAATTTATAATAAGGAGTGAATAGTAACTGATTATTAGGTTATCTTTTTAACGGGAATTACGGATTTCTAGTATTTTGACAATAAAAAATACACCACACTTTTTTTCTTGACTCTTTTTGGGTTAAGCTTTTATTAGGAGAAAGTAGATAATTATTCCGGTTGGAAAGGAGGATGACCTAATAAATGCTAGTATATCGATGAAGGCGGAGGTCATCTAAATTGAAATTAAATATATTGGTGGTTTTGGCTTTTTTTGGGGTAGTTTTTAGCCAGAACTTAGTTGAAGAATATTGTGCAGAAAATGGTCTTTTCCCCTCTGATCCCACTGTCCTTTGGGATCAAATTACAGATTATATTAATATGGTTAAACCTCGACCTCTTAAGGGTAATATCATTGGAATTTTAGTGCCTGAGGAGAGCTATCTTTTTTCCGGAACTGTTATTGGAGCAGCATATAATTTGGCATCTCAGGAAAGGAAAAAGTTGATTGTTGTTATTACGGAAGCTCCACCGGGACAAAAGGGAGTTTCAGTTATGAAATTCAAATACTTCAAAACTCCTTTAGGCACTCAGATTATTGACTCTACACTCGTAAAAAAGATTAGTAAAAGAATACTTAAAATAAAATTAGTTGACGAATGTCCACCAAAAAGTTTTTGGTTTCAATTACCATTTACACAATACTCGTTTAGATCAACACCTCTTATAGTTTTCCTTGTAGGTAAGGAGGATGATAACGTCCTTGATGGAATTGCTAACAGTTGTTCCCATTTATTTTCAGAATATGATCCGCTTATTGTAAATGTTTCAAATCTGGCAAAAGGTGAAGATGCAAGGGAAGTTACTCGAACTTTCAGGTCAACAATGGTACTAATGACAGCTATGAAGGAGAAAGTCATTGTAGAAAATTTTGAAACTGGGAAATACAATCTTTCTAACCCTTGGGGATCAGCATTTTCAATTAAACTGGTAAGAGCACTTGGTGCTGATACAGGAATTGTCATTAAGGGATATGTAAATTCAGGATTTCCAACCACTGAGATTTGTGGGATTGCTTCACTAGCGTGGATTGATGCAAGAAAAACATATAAATCTGAAAATACTTTAGCTTTAGAGAAAATTGATGATAGAGATGAAAATTTATTATTGGAATACATTTATAATATTCTAATTGGTCAGAATCCCCCGGTTCTTCCACGAAGTATTTCAAATCTTCGTTGTGGAGTATTTATCACTATTAAGCTCGATGACAAAATTTTAGCAAGAAATGGGGATCTTTTCTCAACAAGTCCATTCACCGAAACGGCAAAAAGCTTATCTAGGTCTTTGAAATATTCTCTTGAACATACGTCGAGTAGAAGAAGAGAGTTCGAGAATGCTACATTGGTTGTTGGGTTAGCTAAAATAGTCGAGGGAGTTGAAGAACCTGGTCCTGATTTGGGTATTTATATTAGACAAGGAACTAAAGATGGTATTGTGATGCCGTGGGAAGATTCTGATATGTCACCATCTATGCGATTAGATAGAGTGTGTATGCAAGCTGGTATTCTGTCGAAAAGTTGGCGTGATTCAGAAACCGAGATCTATTATTTTATTGTTAGGGCTTTTGAAAAGGAAATTCCTTTAGACAAAATTATAAGATAATAATTAGGATGTTGATTCCATTTTTTTAAGAATGATGTAAATGGGTCCTTATAAGTATAAAATTTCTTCGATCGCAATGTTTGCAGTACTAAGTATGCTGCTTATCTCGATTGTTCCAATTGAGGGTATGACTTGCATTGCTCAAGGTGATGTGTATACAAATCAAACCCTCTCACAAGTTCTAATTGATCGTGACATTCCGTTTAAGGCTGTTAATCAAGCAATCTCTTGCATTTCATCGGTTCTTGATATGGGAAAGATTTATCCTGGGGATCATTTCTCGATTGAATATGATAGTTTAGAGAATCTTTTAGAATTTGAGGTTATTCGTTCTCGTTGGGAAAAATATACTGTGCAGAAAATAAGAGATACATTTCAAGTCGCTAAGGATACAATACCTCTTAGAAAAGTTGTTTTCTCTACACAGGGTGTTGTTGAGAATACATTATCCGAGTCTATGTTTAGCAAATCCATTGAAATGAGAGCTATTTATGATTTCACAGATGTCCTTGCTTATGATATCGATTTTAACACTGAGACTCACAATGGGGATCGATTTAAAATAGTATACGAGAAACTTATTTTCAGGGATGAAATTGTAGGAATTGGAAAAATTCTCTTAGCGGAGTATAGTAAATCTTACAAAGAAAGAGATAAGGAAACTAAAAAACTAGTTGATAGAGTGAAAACTTATACTGCTATATATTATTCTGATCCTACTGGCACCGAGGGATATTATAATCTTAAGGGAAAGTCAATGAAAAAATCTCATTTAAAATGCCCTCTCGTTTTCAGTCGAATAAGTTCTTATTTCTCTTATCGCCGTTTTCATCCGATACTGAAGATATACAGACCACATAAAGGTATAGATTATGCTGCACCTATTGGTACTCCTGTATCCGCATCGGGTTCAGGTACTGTGGTATTTTGCGGATGGAAAGGAGGATTTGGTAAATTTATCCATATAAAACACCCCGGTAAGGAAAATATAGAAACAATGTACGGACATTTATCGCAGTTTACCCGAGGTATCCGGAAAGGTGTGAAGGTAAAACGAGGACAGGTGATTGGATATGTCGGTTCTACTGGGCTTTCCACTGGACCACATCTTGATTATAGAGTTATAGTAAACGGAAAGTTTGTAAATCCAGAAAAGTATGCCTTTCCAACAGGACCACCCGTAAAGAAAAAATATTTGGAAATATTTAAAAAGTATGCAGATTCAATTATTAAAGGAGTACAGATTTTCGTCAAAGTAAATTCAAATAATTCTTCTAAAAAGGATTTTTCACTTGAACAAGGATAGGTGCAAAGTTAAGTTTAGTAAAATATCCAAAAAAATTGATAAATTAAGGGGGAGCTTTATGAGGAAGCTGGTTTTTTTAATATTGCTTTTGGCATTTTCCTTAGCTTTAGGGCAGATAGGACCTTTATGTGCTGAACTAATGAATCCACCAGTATTAGGACATTATTATTATCCATATGCTTCAATAACTGTAAAAGTTGATTCAGCATGCAACGGAAATCCCACTGGTACTAAATATCAGTTTAGACGCATGCATCGAAGTTTTGGTGGTTCAGATTCCATAACAGCATTCATTGAAGCGGATACATGCAAATTTTTAAATGCCAACGATAGTGAAAGATATTGGTATCATGTTAGAGCAACCTTTGGAGCGGATACTTCAGATTGGTCAGCTCCCATCGATATCACTCATGACACAAAACCACCGTCTGTAGTTCCATACTTCATCGCTCTTTACTGCGGTGATCCACCTCAGAGGGTTGAGCTTATCTGGGAAAGAGCTGAGGATAATGCATCTGCAATCCATATGTACAAAATATATCGGTTTACAGATCCACGCAAAGTCAGTGTTATCGATAATATTACCCTTGCTATTGATTCGGTTTTCGAAGACGGATCAATAATGTATTTCTATACAGATGAAACGATAGAACTTAGAAAGAGATACTATTATGTCGTTGTGCCTTTCGACAGTGCAGGATTGCCTCCTGGACCGCTTGGTTATCATCCCAGAACTGGTAATCCTTGGCATGAAGTAGTAACATCAGGTCCAGGGGAGTGTGGTATGCCAATGTGTGCTATTCTCGAACCAATTCCGAATGTTATTACAACTGATAATTTTACAGTAAAAAGTAGCAAACATTGTTATCCGAGACCAGAAATGCAATATCAATACAGATTAATAGATGTAACAGATGGAGATACAATTCTTTCAGCTTGGCGGGATCAACCTCATAACGATTGGGCAATGAAAGATTGCCATAGATACATATTCGGAATACGTGCAAGGTCGACAGACCCCGATACTATGTTAGAGTGGTTTAATAAAAGAGAAACCGTTATTGCGGATATAAATGGTCCTTTAAAAGGTGCGGATAGCATTATTGCATATCCTAATGATGATGGGGATATTGTAATCCGATTTTGGACTTCTTTTGAGGATGAAATAGATTGCGGAACGGGATTAGCCGAAATCCGACTTTATAGACTTCTGGCAGATGAATTCGATACTCTTGAAGATGAGGCGATATTGGATACTACTCGTTCTTATATTAAAGTATTTAATATTGAAGAATATTACGATACAGGATACTATTATTGGTGGGATATGGGTGAATTTATTGTTGATGGGAAAGAATACTATTATTATCTTCTGTTTTTTGACCATGTCGGTCATTATGTTTTCGGAGGTGGAACTCGCACGAAATCGGATAAAAGCGTTGCTCCACCGATTCTCGTTGATCTACCTCGATGGAGTAAAGGTAACTCTGTTGTTTTAACTATAATAGATACAAGTCATTGCGATATTACTCGATTGATGATAGAACAATCTCGAAGAAGTGGATTTACCGATGAAGTAGTAAGTTATGTATACTCGTCGATTCATGACGCCGCACTCTCAAATCCAGATGATTACGATTGCACAGATTGGGATACATTAACATGCGTTGTTCCTGGAATATCTGAGGGACCATACTTCTTTAGAGTTTGGGTCTGGGATAATATTAATAATGAGGCTGTTTCTAATTATGTTGTCACACATTTTGATCAAACGCCACCTCGGGCTGTAATGGCTAACGATCTTAAATCTATTGCTGAATGCACGAACGAACTTTTGATAAGCGTTACATTTCCCGGTTCTTTCGATGATGGTATTGGTGTTGAATCTTATAATATTTATAGATCGAGTATCGAAGGTAATATTGGTGACCTAATTGCATCGATATCTCACAGCGGTGCACCCTCTTACGAATTTATCGATGACGATCCAGATCCTATGGATAATTTCAGAGCTAATTACTATACAATTGTTGTAGCCGATAGTTTTGGTAATTTATCAGAAGATCTATCCGAACCACGACAAAAAGGATTTGCACCTCACACACCACCATATCCAGTGGAAATTGATACTGTATATATGGATATAGCGTATGATAGTAAAATTTGGATTGTTGTTGAATGGACAGATAAAACGCCTTCAGATTATGGACCACCTGGTTGGTTCGAGTTCAATAAGTATAGAGTAGAACATACGGCTGCAGCGGAATGGTTGTGCACCGGCGACTCTCTTCTTGTTTGGAGAGAAAAACCTATTAGACCTAGACCAACACAGATTAGACTTCCAGATACGATTATTGTTGGTGCACCATTTAGATTTTTCCATATTGCTACAATAGACCAATATGGTAACGAAAGCGCATATTCACAATGGATTGAGTTTGAAGATACATTATTTAGAGGTAAAAGTGATACAATCCATTTTTATAGAGGTTGGAATCTAATTAGTCTTCCTTTAATACCTTCAAGTATGAGGCTTGACGAAATATTCCCATACATTCCTTTGGGCAACTGTTTCAAATATAATACGGCAACTAGAATGTATGAAAATGCCTATGATCTCGAAGTTGGAGTTGGATATTGGATTCTCAGCATTGTTGATCACTATCAGACTATTGATGGATATAGCATACCATCGCTTTCTTTAAGATTGACCGGTAGTGGTTGGCATATAATTGGAGGGTTATCGAAAAGAGACCCAGCTTGTAATGCTGTTTTTACTGTTAATCCTCTGGAAGCTTTTTATCCTCGAACTAATGTCTTAGGTTATCATCCAGATTCAGGATTTGTGAGCACTGAAGAGTTACAGCCTGGAAAAGGTTATTTTATGCTTTTATCCACAGATGCCACGGTAAAAATACGATATAGCGGATCCATGAAGAGCTTTGTTAATTTTCCTGTTGATGCAAGTTTAGTTTTTGGTTGCCAAAAGTTAAAATTTGCCATTGACGGTTATGACGTAATTATGCCTCCGTTACCGACCACGACTTATCCGTCTTATATAGTTGGTGACGAGGATGAAATGCTTTTAAAAGGATTGTCATATTCAGGGAATTGGACTGTTGAGGTTCCCGAAGAGATAAACCTAACTATTCAAAGTTTGTTTGACGGTAGATGGGAAATTTCAGGCATGGGTATTCATTATGAGCTTAATGAAGGTGATGTATATCCACTTCAAGCGGGTAAATATGAAGTTACTTACGATCCAAAGCCTTTAGTCTTTAATATTAATTCCTATCCTAATCCTTTCAATGCACAAGTAAATATTGCGATTACAGTTCCCTCTAAAGATTTGATGACTGTTTCCATTAGAGATATCAAAGGCAAAACAGTTAGAGAACTTTACAATGACTTTGTTCAACCGGGCATATTGAATCTTATATGGGATGGAAAAGATAATTCAGATCGTACTTTACCCAGCGGAGTATACATTGTTGATGCCTCTGGGCAAAAATTCAGTTCAGTAAGTAATATCATTTTAATCAGATAATATTAATAATTGTAAATAATAATGAAAAGGAGATAAAAATATGAGGTGGAATATAATAATAGGATGCATATTTGCCTTTGTCGGCTTAGCCTTGGGAATTCCAGCACCGACATTGAATCTTCTTCCTGATTATACAAAGGGTACTACTTGCGAACTGAGCTGGTCGTTACCACCCAGTGCTGCCAGCGATTCGGCAATTGCTTTTCATATCCAGGTTGTTGAAGCAGATGGAATTCCTGTTTTCCCGGATTCGATTGATCCAATTTATTCTATTTTCCCAATTCCCACATCGAGTGCTCCTGGGAACGTATATACAATAGGATTGAATCTTGATGCCAGTCCTGCTGATGATGCATTACGAAGTGGGGTTAGATATTGCTATAGAATACAATATAGGCAAAGGATATCAGGGAGAATATGGGTTTTTTCCGATTGGTCTCGATACACATGTTCTCGACAAGATAATACACCACCAACTGTTGCTATAGATACATTAAATAGATGGACTAATGTAGTTCGAAAGGACATATTCTTTGAGACAGAAGATGCTGTTGTTAGTGACGTAAGAAAAATTCACATATACTTCAGAACTGACTCCACATCCACATGGACTCTATATGGTGATGAATCACTTCCTGGTGGATCACCGATTTCTTCTTCAGTGAGTTTTAATTCTGCATCTGTCGGTGGTGATGGATATTATGAATTCTTTCTTGCAGGTGAGGATAGGTTGGGTAATACAATAGATCCCAACAGCGTTCCTGGTGGTTTAGCCGATATGCAAACATGGACAAGATTCGATACGGAAAAACCCTGGTCTAATATAGAAACATCGGGGCTTTTGACATATTACACTGTGCCTTACTGTTCTCTATTTTTCGATGGTGGTGATTTATATAGTGGAGTGGATATTATTAAACTACTGTATAAAAAAGATATTGAACCTGTGACAGAATATACTGTAAGAGAATATTTTGGTGCTCTTAACGTTAATGATAGTCTTCTATTTAGTCCCGTATCCGATGGACATTATGAAATATTCCTTCAGGCTACCGACTCAGCGGAAAATGTTGAGGATGTTCTAGCTCCTAAGGCTACTATTAACATCGATACACGAGACCCGGAATTTAACAGAGTACTATCGACTGATACGACACTAACACCGCATTCCACCGATGTACCTGCAGAAAACGGTTATACTAACAGTGTAAATATATGGGTCGAACCGTTTAATGCAACAGACCCCCCACGATTTGGTGATGTTTATGCATCAGGTGTTGAGAGTGTATATGTATCTGAAGGTCCAACTTTCCTTGATAATTTACAGATGTTTAAATACGTTCCAGTTGAACATTATCTTTATATAATGAGTCCTGGTGATGGATTAAGAGAGTTCTATGTTAAGCTAAAGGATTTTGCAGGTAACTATTCTACATCTAAAATAGGTGATATTATACTCGATACACACCCACCATCCTTACGCTCGGTAACTATTCTTGATTTATCGACAAGATTGCCTTTCGATTCGACCGATGTTGAGAATGTATTAATTAATACTGAACCTAATCCCAGTAGTACATCATTCTATAAAATGTATCTTACACAGAATTATGCCGATTTAGCTAACATTCCTGACGCTGAGTGGCGTGATTTTGATGATACAGTTAGTTTTGGGTTCAGGGGTTTTTCCGAGGGTGACTGGATGCATATTTGGGTTGTTGTTAAAGATTCCGCAGGTAATATCTCAAATGCTGCGCACGATTCAATATGTTATAATCCTTTCAATGGTATAATAGAGCTTATAAGCATCAAAGATATTAACGGACCAGATCTAACAGGAACTTATACTGATTCTATAAATGTTAATGTAACCATTAGTTATAATGATGATATACACTACATAATATTTAATGACGGTCATATCGAAGTTAGATACGATGTAGACCCATTACTTCCCGGAGAAGATACGACAATCGTTCACGTTTTCTCTGAGGGAGATGGGGAAAGATGCATTATCGCGAGAGGTTATAGCGAATATGGTCCTTTTACAGACCCAGATACTGGTTGCATAATTCTTGACACTAGAAATCCCATTCTTGATGATTTCAAAGTTATAGATATTTCAACAGGATTTGATTCCAGCGACACTTCTGAAATTGCTGATACACACTATACAAATAAAGCTAGTGTGAAAGCTATTTTTTCTGCATATGATAGAGCTATCCCGGGATTTTCTAGCGGTACAGGAATATATATGAGAAAAATCCAGGTTAATACATTAGAGATAACTGATCCCTGGAATTTTGCAGAACCTTTGAATTTCGACCTTCCTGGTACTGACGGTAGTTATAGAGTTAATGGGTTCGTTCAAGATTCGGCAGGAAATTGGTCGCTTGAAAAATATTTTGAAATAACGTTAGATACAGAAAGACCAGAGATAAGCTTGGTAACTCTTCGCGATTTAAACTCCGGATCCTCCGATCAAACTGATAGTCTAACAGTTATTGTAGAGACCGATGCCACAGATGATCCATATATACCAGCTTACGTAGCCTTCTTTGAGAACCCCGGACATTGGCCCGGTGACTTATCTACACGATGGAGAAAGTTCAATTCCACCGGTATAGATACATATACTTTCCTTGAGGAACCGGGAGATACAAAAACGCTTTACATAGCAGTAAAAGATAATGCCGGGAATATAAGCCTTATGGCACATGCATCGATTAGATACAGCAAGGAAATTTCAGCATCGATGACTCTTTATGATCTGGATAGACCCCAGATTACACAATATACTAATTCGACAATTGTAGGTATTAAATTTGATGTAACAGGTCAAACCGGTGAATCATATTATTTGTCTATGGATACGATGCCAATTCCACCAGAGGATCCAAGATGGATTGAATATCTTCATGGCACTGATGTTACACATACTTTACCTGCCGGAGATGGAATAAAAGTTGTCTATGGTTGGATAAGATCCGTTGCTCATACAATTTCTCCTATGTTTAAAGATTCGATAATTTTAGATCAAACACTCCCAGAAATTCCAGAAGGTTTTACCGTTTGGGATACTACGTCATTCGAAATGTGGCCAAACATTTGGAAAGCTCACATGGGTTGGGCTAATGAGAGAGAAATTTATGCATCGATACCACTTGCAACCGACGAATTATCTGGAGTGGATTCCTTACATTTCCTTGGACCATTTGCATCGACGTTATGGGACCCTGGTCGATCTTATCTACCAATCGATTCTGGGATAGTTGTTCGATATCCGAATGATAGTATTGAATTAATCATAGATACAACAGAAGCTGCTTTCCGTATTATAGGCGGTGCAATGGATGGTGCAGGTAACTGGAGAAATTCAGTTGTTAATGGTGGTTATGACATTACTCCCCCAAATTTCTCTTTCAATCCGCTTGAATTCTACGATACCACGAGATTTCCTGATACAATTCCAATGCATATAGTTGAACCACATCTTTGGAAAGTATGTTTCCATGTTGCAGAAATTGATTCCAAATTGTGTTCTGTTTACAATAGAAGCTGGGATGTTGGAGAAGAAGATTATAACGTATTCTTCCCACTGGCTGATTTACTAGATCCAGGAATCCTGTATAAAATCGGTGTAGTTATAGTCGATTCTGCAGGGAATGCGAGTATAGTGGATTCCCTTAAGATATGGAATAAATTTGATTTCAAAGTTGTAGCTCTTAATGACACTCTCGATAGTGAATTTACAAATAGCAAATCGGCAATATCAGTTATAAACACTGTCGATGAACCTGACTCGATGCGGTTCGCAGAATCGAAAGAGGCTTTACATTCACGCTCATGGATTAAATTCAGCAGAATCTCTGAATTTGAATTTGCATCACTGGTTAATGAAACCAAAAATGTTTTCTGTCAGGTTAAATATAGAAGCTATAAAAGTCCTGTAAATCACGATGATATAATTTTGGACACAATTCCACCGACTATGGAAAAAATAGAAGCTCGAGATGAAGATTCCGGTGATCCTAATTGGTCTGATAAGAGCAATGTGCAAATTACAATTTTCAATCCTGAGGATACATATCCAGGATTAGTATATGCTCTTATGGTAGATGAGTCTCCTGATTTCGACTATAATGTTCAAATACTGCAATTTAGCCCTGACAATCCTGTAGTGTTATATCATGCTGCAGTAGAACCATACTATCCAGTAGGTGCAGTGTTATCAGATGAGCACATGGATGCATTGAGAGAAGGCGCTAGACTGCTTTATGCACAAGTTCTTGACAGAGCGGAGAATCCCTCTGATACAACAAGAACATATAAGATTATAATCGATCCTTCAGATAAAGAAGTAATAAATTTCCCTAATCCGTTCGATCCGAGCACCAATGAGATTACCCATATAATGCTTAAGGCAAAAGAAAAGGGTGCGATTGTTGAAATTGAAATTTATGATATGTTTGGTAATTTGGTCTGGACAGGTAAAAAGGAACTTAAAAGCGATTCCAGAGCAGATGAAATTATTTGGGATGGTAAGAATGATGAAGGGGAAGTTGTAGCAAACGGCGGATACATTGCTGTTGTTGATTTCGGCGATAAAGTAGTATTGCGCAAGATCGCTGTTTGGAAAGGGGATTGAGCGAGAATAGAAAAAATTATTATCGATAACAAATAGGGGGCAGATGCAATGAGATTAAAATTCACAATACCAATATTAATCCTGGTGTTTTTGTTAAGCTTTTGTTTAGCTGAAGATGGGAAGTATGGGAAACCGGGTGATTATCTTAGATTTGGTACTTGTGCTCAAGGTCTTGCTATGGGTGGAGCATTTTCTACTCTTGCTCATAATGGTGATGCGCTTCTTTATAACCCAGCAGGTTTAGCTCAACTTGAACGTTGGGAACTTTCACTGACCTATGCACAATTGTTTATGGATTCAAGATATAACCATTTCTCATTCGCATATCCAGTTCAAAACATTGGGAATTTCGGTTTATCGGTTGCTAATATAGGTGTTTCTAATTTTGATGGCAGAGATATTTATAACAGACCTACAGGTGATTTTTCCTTAAACAATTCTGCTATTTCCGCTGGATATGGCCGATGGGTATGGGGAAGAAAAGTTAGAGTAGGTATTGCTGCCAAGTACCTTATGTCATCTATGGAAGACCGTTCATCGAACGGTTTTGGTGGTTTGGATGTAGGATTTGTTACAAGAGATTTTATAAGATGCTTAAGATTTGGAGCATCTGTTCACAATATTGGTGCTTCAACCATTTCTGAGGACGAATATCCTATATCTTTTAGGTTGGGTGCAATGTTTAAAGCTATGCGTCGTATTTTCATATTGGCTGACCTTGAGATAGTTGATGATATTATTACACCGCATATCGGTGCAGAAGCTCAGATTTCAAAGTTCCTAAAATTTAGAGTTGGATATAATATGTCCGAACTTTCTTTTGGAATGGGATTGGAGTTGGATAGGCTTATTAGTTCTCTTTCAGGTGTTGGACGTCCAAATCTTGACTATGCAGCCGCAACTATGAATCCACTTGGTGAGGATTTTGTTCGGTTGACTTTGACTTTCAATGGTCCTGAACGATATGATATTAGAGATTTGATGGCTCAAACCAATCCATGCGAACACCTTGTTGAATTTGAAGGTCTTTTAGACAAAGATGGTCTTATTGGTGCTAAAGCTAACCTTATTTACGGGGACTGTTATTTTACGTATGAAAGTGAGGAAGCTCCTCTCGATGTAGAACCAGCTTTTAAAGATATACATTATTATTTCAAAGAAGCATATATTGGTAAATTTGGCACAGACTGGCCACAAGCTATTATGGCTACGGAAGATGCTAATCTAGTTTTTACGCAAAGAACGCATTATATGTTTGCTGAAGTGTCTATGTTTAAGGAACTAAACGAGAATACAAAGAATTTAATTAAAGAACTAATTTTCTTAGGTGGAGATAGTACACAATATGACATAAGACTTCAATATGATCTTGGATATACATTTGAAGCTCTTGGTTACATAGATAGTGCAATGAATATATACAGCGATATTGCTGAGCAGGATGAACTTGAGGATCCTATTAGGGCACTTTCTTTATATAGATTAGCAAAGCTTATTCAAAAGGCAAATTCCGATAGTTCAATTTATCTTCTCGAGAAACTTGTTAAAAACTTTGGTTACGGCTTCTATGATGAGCTTTGGGGAAGATTGTCCTATCCTATGATTCCTATGAAATATGTCGATAACTCAGTTGCAGATAATGCTTTATTGCTTATGGGTGATATTTATGCAGAAAAAGGTGGAAATGACAATCTTAAATCTGCTCTTATATCATATTTGGATATTTTGCTTTTCTATCCCAATGCAGAACGCGAAGTTGTGAAAAAAGCAGTTCAAAGAGCAGCAAATGTATATGAAAATCTTGGTGAAATGAAGCAGGCTGATGCAATGAAAAAGCTTCTAGGTGCGTTGTAGTATGTATTGTTATATGAATATCTGGTTCAAAGATTGAAATGATTTAAAGAAATGTATTAATATTGTATATTAAATAGTTCGAATCTTATATATACAAACTCAAGGTTCGGTTTTGATAATGAAAAGTAATATCAATATATAATTAAATTGAATGGAATTATCTAACAATAATAAAAGGAGGTTCTGATGTTAAGGAGACTTTCGTTTCTAACCGTTCTATTGGCAGCAGTTCTGTTTATTTCAGGATCGGTGAATGCGCAAGAAGAGAACATGGACTCCATATGGGTTCATATTACACTCGCAGATAACCTTAAAGGTGAAGCTGGTAATCTTCAGATTGTTTTAGGTTGGGAAGTTTACAAGAAAATGTATAACGCAAGAAATATGAGTTTCGGTGAATGGGAAAAAGTTGCCGACCCAGCTGAACTTGGATTGACATTCAGAGCTGAGGTTTCGGTTGATTCTAATTTTTCTAATATTGTTGATAAAAGCGAAACTGGTGAGTTATCCTATACATTTGATGGGTTGGACTTTGGAAAACAGTATTGGTGGCGGGTTGTTTTAGCTAGTGGCGATTTCCAATCCAGATGGGATTTCGCTGAGGGTATCCTTCACGAGCACGCAGCAATAAAAACAGAAGGAAAGGGAACTTTTACGTGGTACTGGGATTTTGTAAAAGCCGGTAGCTTGATATTTATGATTACTCAGCACTTACTATTTTTTTTTGGTATTCTTATATGGATTCTAATTTGGAAACGTTTATGGTTAGCTAATGTATTTCCACCAAATAAATCAGGCCTTATATACCGGATATTTCCTGTTGATAGAGTTGGAAAGACAGAAATGCAAAGTGCAAAAGGCAATGTCTTCGTTCGAGAGGTTGCTAAATATTGGTCAAAGGCTATGGAATCCATGTCGCTCAGTCCAGAAGATTTTACGAGTAAAGATGAATATATTAAAGCCGATTCACATCTCGAAGAAGAAATGGCAAAGAAGCTGTGGTTGGATATAGGTCTTCCAAATGTTGAAAAGGCAATAGAAATTTGTCGGAACGGTGTTCCCGGGATAAAGCTCCCCAAAAAACCTTTAGATTATGCTACAATAAGAGTTATGCTTGCAGCTCTTGAAAATCATAGGTCTAATAGGAATAGCTTCTATTCCTCCCAGGAGATGGACCGAGCTGCTGAAAACACAGTTCTAAAAGAACTTGACGAACTTAAGGGTTGGGAAGTCACCGGTTTATGGGCTATTGGATCTATTGAACCTATGATGGGTCTCTTTGGTACAGTGGTTGGTATTAGATCGGCATTCGGGAAAATCGAGGAAACTATTAGAATAAACCCTAGTGCTCAACTTACAATGATAGTACCACAATTGGCAGGTGGTATTTATGTAGCTCTTATTACAACAATAGTAGGTTTGATGTTTGGAATTCCGATGATGTTATTACACTATTTTTATCGTGGGAAAGTGGATTGGATCTTCGGTAAATGGGAAGAATTGATGACCGAGATTCTTAACCAGGCATAAGGAGGTGAACTTTAATGAAAAGCAGAACTGAAGAACTACCTAAAGCTCAATGGACTTCTTTGATTGACATTATTTTCCAGCTTCTGATATTCTTTATGGTTACAATGGCTCTTGGAACTTTAATTCAAACGGCTACTGCGGCTGTTAGTGGAGAAGAAAAAAAGGACCTTCCAAAATTACCTCCAGTTGAAAAGTTGGCTTCTGTTCAGGATGAATTATCCGAAGGATATCTCCTTCACATAAATATAATTAATGAAAAACCTTTTAATGGTGAACTAGGGGCTTATATACTAGATCCAGATATTTCTACTGTTAAGGATGCTAAAGCTGATTTGACTCATTCTCGAGGTCCTTTTTCGCTTGAAATCGCAAAAAGAAAAATTCAAAAGAAAATTGAAGATGACATATTTCTAGGGAATCCTCCACCAAGGCTTGAACTTAGAGCACATAAAGATACTCCATTCGGATATATTCTTGATATAATGGAATTTTGCGATAGAGATTCTATTGAGGTTGTAGGTTTTAGATTTTCAAAAGTTAAGAAAGTTTATGAGCTATAGGGAGGTGCAATAATGAGAAGAAGAGCAGACCCTCTCCCAGAAGCGGAACTTACTTCAATGGTGGATATTATTTTCCAATTAATGATATTTTTCTTGGTTACATTGTCCATTATGCCTGCGATTAAGTCCGCTCCTCAGGTGGAGGGATTGATGAACCTCCCTACTCCTAAAAGTGGAGATTCTGAAGCATCGGTTTTGATACAGATGTATAATAATCCGATGGGAGGTTTAGACTATTTTGTATTGCAGGGAAACGACGAATCTGCTGAATTCTATAAATGGTTCTCTGATAAACGGGCATTAGTCAAGAATGTAGCAGCATACAGAGCATTTAGAAATGCTGTCCTCAGATATAGAGTGCTATATAACGAACAGGGACTTAAGGGATTCCTTGATGAGATTAGGGACAATGATCCCGCGGTTGTTATTCGTTCTCCTGGTGATCTTCCTTATAGCGAAGTAGTTAAAATTACTGGGTATATGCACTCGATTGGAATTGCTAAAATTGCATGGGTAAGAGGAACACTTTCTGATCTTAAAGTTGAGATTAAAAGTACACGCAGAAGGGGGGGATCAGAATGAACAGGAAATTTATTACAATAGGATTAATAATCATTCTTTTGTCCATCGTTATGTTGGGCTGTGCAGGTAAAGGTGGTGAATCATATATTAACTTGCCAGAAGGACCTAAAATTATTTTTAGGGGTGGATTAGGTAAAATTACTTTGAGATATACTCCACCACCAGATCCGATATTTAGGATTGCTAATGCTACTGATTATGTAGAATTTGATATTGTTAAGGAAAACTATGGTATTCCTGATAAACCCTTGATTGTCGAATATATAGTAGAGTCAGCTGTAATTTCGCCATCTATACTTCAAAGAACCGGTTCTCCACGTTTCAATGATTACATTATTAGGGTTTTACAAAGCTGGATTTATACTCGATACGGTTATGGTCCTATAAGAATTAAAGTAGATGTAGCAAAAAAGCGAATTGAGGTTGATCTATCACAAATTAGGCTTATTGAGGCTGAACCGGGGAAACCAGATCCCAAACTTGGAAGCGTTAGGGATATAGTTAAGCAAACAGGATTTACAGTTGTAGGGGCTGATATGTATTAATTTTTTTAAGGAGGGGTTATTATTTAACCCCTCCTGGAGAATATGCAAATAATTCAAGATTGGAATAAATCGTTTTAATTATTAGACATTAGAAGAGTAAATTTAAAATAAGGGGGAATAATCATGCGCAGGTTGTTATTTTTAATGATACCTTTCATGGTTATAAGTGTAGTTTTTGCACAAGAAATGGACTTGGGTACAGCCACTCAGATTCTCGATAAGGGTGTCAAGGCTTATAATGTAGAAAATTTTGATGAGTCTAAAGCAGAATTTGAGAATGCAATTACAGCATTTGAAGAACTTTTATCTGGTGTCCTTTCACCATCCGATGAAGCTTATTCAAAATATTTTCTCGGTACATCACAGTATTATGTTGGTCGAATTGGGAAGGACGCTGACATGCTTGAGAAGTCGGCAGAAACATTTAGAGAAGCTGCGATGGCTTTCAAAAACTTGAATATCTTGGGTGAAGAATATATTCGTTCTCTTTATATAAGAGCATTATGTTCTTTCAGAATAGCACAATTAACTACGTCAGAAAGAACAGAAGCAAGGTTTCTTGAAAATGCAATAGGTGACTTTATTTCTTTTCTTGAGGATGATAACGTTAAAGCAAATGCAGAGGATGTTCAGGAGCTTATTGATAACGGATATTTTTTGCTGGGTTTTAGCAGATTTTCGTTAGGATTTATCAGTACTTTTAAAGAAGCCACTTATAGTAATGCTATAAAGCTGTTTGGGGATGCAAAAGAAGCTTTTGATGTGGTTAAGAAATCGTCTGATGAGAGATTGGCTCTTGCTTCGACGTACATGGATGCATTATGTATCTATACAAATGCAAGGGTTTATCTTCGAGTTTCTGATGATAATTGGGGAAAGTTTAAACTATCAAGCCAAAGCAAAATCGCCGCTACTGAGGGGAAACTTCAAAATTCATTGGATTTAAACAATAAGTTAATCACAGCTGCGGGAACTCAAAAGGATATTCGGGACCTTACAGTGCTTAGTAAACTGGTTGATATGCTTACTTTAGGATCAATAGGTCAAAAGGATCAATTAGATAAATCCATTGAGCAAATGGCTGATCTAAGGAATAATGATAATATAGGGAAAGATGTGTTAAGGCGAATTGGCGACGCTTCATTGCTCAATTTTTTGATTTACAATGGTCCTGCGGGATCTGCTACGAATAATCTTGGTCGAATCATATCCACTGATGATGATGCAATATATTGGTTTGGATGGGTTCATTTTGTTAACAGTGAATATCCAGCAGCCAATACAAAATTCAGCAATTTTCTTGCAAAAACTGGAAGCGATAGAAGCACTCGAATCTTGGAACTCCGTGCTGATGCGAAGTTCCGAGAGGCTGAATGTAAGTTTTGGGTGGGTGTTAAAACTGAAAATGTTAATCTACTTACTAGCGCGGATGAGATATTTAAAGCTCTTGAGAATCCTAAAGGTCAATACTATAATTATCTTACATCAGAAGTTCGAGAGGCAGTTTCTATAAGACGATTCTTAATAAATATTGAATCAAGCCTTGGCAAAGAGAGAGATGTAAGCGTTTTCGATGCTGCTATGGCTTTGGCAGGCATTAGTTTGCCTAAGGATGCAGAAAAATACATTGATGCTGGTAAGTATTTTCTCCAAAAAGGTATTGAAACTGCTGGTGATAAGAGAAGGATTGCGTTAAACTTTGCCATCCATGCATTTAATAGAGTTCTTAATGCATCTGTTTCGAGTGAAGTAAAAAATAGATCAAGATTCTTAAAAGGTGTTTCATTAGTGAAGCTTGCAACTGTTCAAGAAAAAGATCAAGCTCCCGGTACTATTGAACAAGCTAAATCTGTGCTTACTGATTGTATTTCTCCATATATAAACGAGGCTAATTATGTTATAGGTATTGGTTATTTTAACATTAACCAATATGACAAAGCTTCACCAATCCTGTCTTCGCTCAAAGCAAAGGGTCACATTAGAGCTGCTTATACTTATGCACTAATTCAAATTGAGCGAAACAACTGCAGCAGTGCTGCTAAATCGTTGGGATCGATTGTGAAAACTGTGAGAGATAGAACAAATTACTGGTATCAAAAGGCTAATCTTGAACTATCAAAGCTTAGTTGTCGTGGAGACGCTTCAGCAGCTGGAGCTTTAGCATCTTATAAAGATGCACCTATGACATATGAAAATCTTGTGGATGAGGAAGCAGAGAGAGGTCGAAAGAAAAGAGAATGTCTTTATATATGGCAAAAGGATTCAAAATTTAAAACGAATCCTGATGTTGATGAACTCGTTTCCGATAGACCTCCGGAAACCCATGTGACAATAGAAATTGCAATCGAGCCACCTGGTGGTGAAGAAGAAATAGTTCTTGATGATAAACCTGAACTTGCAAAACCTGTATCTGGTAAAAAATCTATATACAAAATCACTACCAATAGAGGTACTCACGATCTGATTGTGAAAAAGAAAGGTTTCTATCTCTGGGATAGTCAAATAAAGATAAGCAGATCGGAAAGAATCACAATCTACCTTAAGAAAGCTGTGCGATATACTTCTACCGGAAATATCTCTGGCACGAGAAAATCTCTGGCAGTTGCCTCAAATGGATTGGAAACTTACGTAGCAAATGCTGCTAATAATAGACTTCAAAGGATTGATAATCAAGGTAAAAGAAAAGATGAATATAAACTTAGAGAATTGAAAATATCTACAATAGGTGGTTTGGCTTTAGATGGTAGCAAGGTCGTTATTACAGATCCCAAAAGGCATCAGGTTATTACGTTTAAACCTAAAGGAACAGGTGCAGCAATGCTGATCGAATCTGAGGAAACTCCAGAGGAGATTATTACCGAAGAGGGCGTTGAGATAGAATCGGTAAAGAAAATTGGCGACATACAAGTTATTGCTTATAGCGGAGAAAAATATGGCAGTGCTCCTTTGTGGATGCCTGCTGGTGTTACAGTTTCTGAGGATCAGTATTATATCGCAGATGCAGGTAATCATAGAATTCTGATTTTTGAAGGAGCATCTTTTAAAAAGGAATTTGGCGGAGAGAAATTAATTCATCCAATTTCTGTGGCGGTTAATGGGGATTACTTGCTTGTAGCTGATATAGGAAAGGGCAAGATTGTTAGGTTTACTATCGCAGGAGAATATGTTGACGAAATTGAATTAGAAAATCAAACGCAGCCATCTTCAGTTTACGTCACACCTGATGGTTTCATATTTGTTAGCGATTATGTTCTTAACAATCTTATCAAATATACTGATAAATTTGTTCCTATTTCCGTTGCATCTGAAGACCTTCTTTCTCCAAGAGCAATCGCTCAGAGAGGTGAAGGATCTGAATCCACTGTATATGTTGCTAATAATTCTGGTCTGAAGATTCTTAAAGGTAGTTGGGACAATAATTATAAACCGTGATATT
>CAZLTJ010000002.1:5114-24832 GCA_964562425.1 uncultured bacterium | reverse complement strand
TCTGGTCTGAAGATTCTTAAAGGTAGTTGGGACAATAATTATAAACCGTGATATTAATCAACCTTTTTGATTGCATATTGAAGGGAACCAGTATGTAAGGTTCCCTTTTTAATTTAAACTTATGCGAAGTGTTTGAATTGTGATATGGATGAGAAAATACGAATTGTCCATTCCGCCGATTGGCATCTTGGGATTATGTCTGGACCAAGAGTTGACAACGAATTACCGTTAATGTTTAAGTCTGTTCTCGATGCTACAATCGAACTAGCAAATTTCGTCGAAGAGAATAAAGTCGACTTAGTTATTCTTTCCGGGGATATTCTAAACAGAGGAAATCCCGCACCATTGGTTTTAAATTCGCTTTCCAAGATTCTTAAAAAGATTATCGATACTGGTGCAAAGGTAGTCTTTTTAATTGGGAATCATGAGGTCCCAGGATGGGGAGAACATCCCCTGAAAATATATGAAATTCTTGGTATTGAGGATATAATCGTTGCTGATGATGCAACTGTCTACAATTTGGAACTGAAGAATACCGAGATGCAAATTGCTACAATACCATACAATACGTTACATAATAAACAGTTCGAAGATATTGTTGCTGAACTTAGCAAAGAAATAAATCCACTCAATCCGTCTATACTTGTTACTCATATTTTTGTTAGAAATGCTAGACTTTCTGGGAGTGATTTAAATCTTTTGCCCGATGAACCACATACTTATTCGGATATTTTCTTGAAACTTCCATTTGATTATGTTGCACTGGGACACATTCATAAGTACCAGAAAATTTTGGCTAAACCGATAGTTATATATCCAGGGAGTATCCAGAGAATGAATTTCAGCGAGGCGATGGATGAGAAAGGTTTTATATATGCAGAATTTGGACGGAAAAAATCTAGATGGAATATTGAATGGCGATTTCAACCTATTGATACTCTGAGATTTAGAACTATCGATATTGATATAAGATATCAAGAAAATCCTACCATGATTATTATGAAAAAAATTGAAAGCTACAAAGTTCTCAACGAAATGGTAAGAATAAAAATAACAAGAACACAACGGGATCTTAAACCTAATATTAAAGTTATAAGGAAAAGAATTGCAGAAATGGGGGCGTTGAATTGTAGGTTTGATTATAACACTGTTACGGAGACTTTAGAAAGACACGCCGATTCGAATGTTGGAATTAAACAGGGTGATTCAATTTCCAGATTGTACGACTATATAACTAAAAAGAGACCTGATCTAATTCCTGAGCAGGAAGAATTGATAAATATAGCTAAGGATATTCTCAAATCTATTTCACGTAAATAATTAGAACATATGAGGTAATACAACTTTTGTAAAATTTTAACCTGCAAGCTTCGATAGTTTTCCTCTTGCGAAACTTTAAATCGTGACTAAAATTCTTTAATTATAATTTTCTTTCAGGAGGAATAATGTATAGAGGGTCAATTGTAGCTTTGGTTACGCCTTTCAATGATCAAAATAATATCGATATCGACACATACCGAAAACTTATAAATTGGCATTTAGAACAGGGAACTGATGGAATTTTAGTCTGTGGATGTACAGGTGAAAGTTTTACATGCAGCGAAGACGAAAGGGACGCTCTTCTTTCCGTAGCAGTAGAAGTTGTAGCTGGGAGAATTCCTGTGATAATGGGAACTGGAGCTTCAGAGACGAAAAAAGCTGTCGATAGAACTAATAGAGCAAAAAGCTTGGGAGCAAATGCAGCATTGGTTATTACATCCTTCGGCAATAAGCCTTCACAAAGAGGACATATAGCTTACTTCAAAACAATTTCCGAAGTCGGACTTCCAATTATTCTATATAATGTGCCTTCTCGAACAGGTACGAATTTGCATCCTAAAACTGTTGTGGAACTATCTAAAAATGAAAGGATAATTGCGATAAAAGAAGCATCGGGCAATCTAGATCAGGTTTCTGCGATCCTTTTAGAAGCTCCGGGTTTTACTGTTCTTTCTGGAGATGATTCTTTAACTCTTCCAATGCTTCTCTTAGGAGCTAAAGGCGTAATTTCTACTACAGCTAATATTGTTCCAATTGATTTTGCAGAAATGATAAGGAGTTTTGAAAACGGAAATTTGAGTAAGGCTAAAAAGATTCACTACAAATTATATCCTATAGTCAAAGCTCTTTTTGTTGAAGGCAATCCTGTACCTTTAAAAGCAGCAATGAAAATTATGGGTCTTTTGAATGGTAATCTCAGACCACCGTTAACTGAAGCCTCAAAAGAAACAGTTATTTTATTAAAGAAAGTTCTTAAAGATTCTGGAATTATAAATTAGGGAGGAAATATTGCGAATTGTTATTTCCGGCATTCTTGGGAAAATGGGACATTCTCTTGTTGAGTCAGCAGAAGATAATGCTATATGTATAGTTGCTGGCTTTGATAAAACTAGGACATCGATTATGAATATTCCTGTTTATTCTGATATTGATGATTTACCGACAAATATCGATTGTGCTATCGATTTCTCCACTCCTGAAGGCTTAATAAAAATTGCGGACTGGTGTGTTTCTCGAATGATACCGTTAATTTCAGGAACAACAGGACTTTCTTCAGATTTAAAGCTTAGGTTGAAAAAATATTCATCTACAATTCCGATTTTTTACGCTGAAAACATGTCACTGGGAGTTGGAATTCTCAGCGAATTCTGTAAGATTACTGCAAAAACTTTTCCTGATGCCGATTCTGAGATTATAGAAATTCATCATAGACACAAAGTAGATTCCCCAAGCGGAACAGCATTATATTTTGCTAATAAAATACTCGAAGCGAGAAATCTAAGAAACGATTCCATAATATATGGTCGAAAAGGTCATACTGGAGAGCGTCCAATGGGCCAAGTAGGAATTCATTCGCTAAGAGCAGGAGAGATTACAGGTGAACATCAAATTCTTTTTGCTGATGGTGACGAAGAGATTATTTTTATTCATAGAGCGAAAAATAGAAAACTTTTTGCAAAGGGTGCTTTTAATGCAGTCCGTTGGATTAAGGGAAAACCACCTGGATTTTATTCGATGGACGACCTTGTAAAAAGTATTATAGGAGGTGTGTGATGAGAAGGAAAATTATATTTATGTTTCTTTTGCTTTTATTTTCAGGATTAATAGCACAGGAACCTGCAAGAGAATTGGTCGCAATTAGCAATTTGGATTCCAGAGTGGAACTCTATTGGAAACCCCCAATAGAACCTATTGAATTAGTGCTATGGAGAGCTGACGACGGAACATCGGGTAAAACCGATAATTCTAGCGTTTTTGATATCATTTCAGTAAGATATGTTGCTGATGCTCGATGTTCCTTAATAGCTATGAGATATTACGGAGCTTATATGTTTTCAGGTGTCCGAGTACAAATTCAAGTTTTTAAAGATAATACAATTGGTGGTCCTGATATTTTTTCTCCTTTGATTGCGTATCCTGAAACCACAGAACTTCATTTCGGTTGGGACACTGTCTATTTTGCAGATCATGGTCTTATTTTCAGTGCTGGAGACACATTTCATATTGGTATAGGTATGATTGATACTCCCTGGACACCTATACCTGGAATAGTTTTTGCAGATACAATTCCATCGGGACGAAGCTATCATTATCATGCACCGGTTTCATTGGAACCTTTCTATGGTGACTATTGGATTCATGCTATCGTTGCATACAGGGATGGTTCACTGAGAGAATTACCAATTGCGAAAGTAGTTAAAAGCGTAAATGAACCTGTGCACGAGAGTAGGTTTTTTATGGCTCCACCAGGTCTTACAGGTTATGAATTGTTCCGATCGAACTACCCAGATCCAGAATCACTAGTATTTTTGGCTTCTAAAAGCGATACGGATACATTTTACAATGATACCAGTGCAGTGAACGATGAGGGTTATTACTACGCTGTCCGAGCAAAATACGGTCCTACTACTTATTCTCAGTTTACGAAAATGGCTTATGCGGTTCCCAGAAACGATGATATAACTGCGACATACGATACAGTGAAAGTAGATGATGGTTTGATTGATGCCACAGTAAGCTGGACTTCTGGCAGAGGTTGGGCTACATATTTGCCGTTTGAAAGAATTGGAAAACTTCGTTCACTGCTAATAATGGTTACGAATGCTGGCAACTTTAGACCTCAAATATTAACGTCTGCTGCGGATACGACACCAGATTCGGTGTTAGTTGATTGGATAGCTGCTCTCTCTGCTACACCAGGTTGGAGAGATGTTAATGTGTCAAGTTGGAAGACCTTTATTGTTGATGAACCGATTTTTGCTGCCTGTATAGTTGATGATAGATATTTCGCAATTGGGATAGATACAAGTTTCGAAGCTAAATCTTTCGATTACAATGGCGCAGATTGGTTGGAAGTCAGAGATTCAATCTATATGATTCGATATATCATTGAATATAGGGATAATGAAGCATACTATCATATAAGGCGAGGTTGGAATCTTATTAGTTTACCTGTTTTTGTTGATAAGGATTCGGTTGTTGATATTTTCCCGATGGCTGTTGGTGGAATTGCTTATGCAGGTAATTTTGATGTAGAATCACGAAAATTCTTATACGAAGAAGTGCAAACTGTCGAACCCGGCATTGGATATTGGATACTTTCCACGGTGGATACGATGTTTGTTGTACATGGGGATATTCCAGCACGTTCTTTTGATATTGCTGTGAATCCTGGCTGGAATATGATAGGTGTTCCTGCGGGACATGATGGATTTCCAATCCGATCTATTGAAACATACCCAGACGATCTTATAACTGGCTCTATGATTATCTTTTCGTACGATGCCAAGGCTAAAATGTTTGTGGAACCTGAAAAGTTGTTTTCTGGCTTTGGATATTTTGTCTGGGCTAGTAAAAGCGGTGTTTTGAGGATAAACAGATAACTTAACTTTTTAACCCAAGCAACTCAGTATTACTGCTGGCGTAGCTCAGTTGGTAGAGCAGCGCACTCGTAATGCGCAGGTAGTGGGTTCGAATCCCACCGCCAGCTTTGTATCAAGTTTTTAAAGGTTTATTATGAAATCGTATAAAAGATACTTTGTTCTTTTGGCTTCGATTTTCATTTCAGTATACATTTGGGTCGGTTGTACTGATAATTCTTCTAATCCGACTAATAATGGCATTCCTGCGGATGTTTATGCTGATGTTTTCATTGAACGATTCGGAGATTTGTTCGGTCTTATGGCTAATGCAGGCGGGAATGGAATTATTGATGCACGACTCGTTACTCCTAATAATGATACAATATTACTGATTAACTATTGGAAAGGATCGGGACATTTGCGATATATTACAGAACATATAGAAATGAGCGACACACTGCCTAATCCAGGGATTTATACGTTTATTCTAAATTACTCACATGATAGTTCTATAATATTAACAGATTTTCTAAGTAGTGATACTCTGGCAAGTTGGTTCGGTCTTTACCATAGTATGTCGCATACAAGGCATGATAGGATTTCATTTGCGTGGGGTAATGTTTACGGTGCAAATGCTTATAGGGTTAAGCTAAGTGATAGTTTGGGGATATATTCATCTCCAATATTTATTAGTGATTTTATTGCACAAACAGATACTAATTTGTATAACTATTATTTTAGATATAGTCCTGATAACAGCAATTGGCGGTATCTGCCAGAAAGCGGTGATTCGTTCTGGTATTCGGTTATAGTCTATAGATTTGAGTTAGGTAGAATCGAGGATGAGAATGAAATTCAGATGATAAGTCGATTATCTAGAGGAATGACATGGTGATTCTTATTGAATGAATAAAACATATGCTAATTATCTTTCAAATTTCTTATCAAATATAATCCTGTAAATTTTTCATTTCTGCTTGACCTTAAAACCTTTGTCTATAGATTTGATAGACAATTCTTCAATAAGGAGCGCATGGATGTCGAGAATAGGAGTTTTCATTTGCCATTGTGGTCACAATATCTCCGGTGCGGTTGACATTGTTGCATTGAAGAAAAAAGTAGCTCAGATACCCGACGTAACATTTGTAATAGATAATCCATACTTATGCTCAACGCCAGGGCAGGAACTTGTTGGAGACATGATTAAAGAGCATAAACTTGATGCAGTTGTTACTTCGCATTGTTCCCCTACTCTTCATGAACGAACATTCAGGAATGTTGCTGGAAATAGTGGTCTTAATCCATACAGACTTGAGGTTGCTAATATCAGAGAGCAGGCTTCTTGGCCTCATTGGCATCAACCCGATTTGGCAACAAAAAAAGCTTTCACTATTATTAGTGGAACCATTGCAAAAGTTAAGCGTAATATAGCATTGGAAGATATATCAGTTCCGATTACAAATCGTGCAATGGTTATTGGTGGTGGTGTTGCGGGAATTCAGACTGCATTGGATATTGCTGATGGTGGGTACAAAGTATATCTCGTTGAGCAGGATTCTACTATTGGCGGGAAGATGATTCAGTTATCCGAGACATTTCCAACTTTAGATTGTCCACAATGTATTATGACTCCAAAAATGACGGATATTGCAAATCATCCTAATATTGAGTTGTTGAGTTATTCAGAGCTTGATGAATTAGATGGTTACATTGGCAATTTTAAAGCAAAAGTACGTAGAAAATCCCGATATATTAATGAGGAAAAATGCACTGGTTGTGGCGATTGCACCCAAGAATGCCCTGTTTACAATCAACCTGTGATAAGACTAGCTCCTAAATATAGTGAATTTATGGACAAAGAATTCCTTGAGAAGATCGAACCTTGCGTTACGCCCTATGTTGGGCAGTCCTCAGCACTTGTTCAAGTATTACTGGATGTTAACACGAAGTTTAAATATTTACCACAAGATGCATTAAAATATGTCAGCGAGAAACTTCGAGTTCCATTATCAAAAGTATATGAAGTAGCCACTTTTCATAATGTATTCAGCTTGGAACCTAGAGGAGAACATATCGTTGGAGTATGTGTGGGAACAGCCTGTTGTACAAAGGGAGCCTTAAAAGTTCTTGAAGAAATTGAAAAACTTTTAGGGATTAAAAGTGGGGAGACAACACAGGATGATAAATATAGTCTTATGGAAGTTAACTGTCTTGGTTGTTGTGCATTAGCTCCTGTTGTAACTATCGATGAAGAATATTTTCATGCTGATCCTTTAGATGTTAATCTACTTTTTGATCGTTATGAAAGGGGGAGTTAATCAATGATTAAGAACTCCCAGCAATTGAATACACTTGCAAAAGAAATTCAAACTAAAAAGGAAAAATATAAAGGTAAAACAATCGCTATATGTAACGGCTCAAGTTGCAGAGCATTGGGTGCAGCTAAAATTACACAACTTGTTAGAAATGAGATTAAAAAACACAATCTTGATGTTGAAGTAGTCAATGTTTTAACGACTGGTTGTCATGGTTTTTGCGAGCGAGGACCTTTGATGATAATACAACCAGAAGAGATATTTTATCAGAAAATTAAACCAGAAGATGTTCCAGAAATTATCACAGAGACAATTATTAATGATAGAATTATTGACAAACTAATATACGATGATCCAAAAACTAAAAAGATGATACTTTATAAACCTGATATATCTTTTTACAAGAAACAGATGCGTTTACTATTTGAGTCAAATGAACATATTAACCCAAAGAATATAGATGACTATATCGGCATTGGTGGGTATTCAGCTTTGGCAAAGGCACTAACTATGAAACCAAAAGCTATTATCGAGGAGATATTAAAAGCAGGATTAAGGGGAAGAGGAGGTGGAGGATTCCTCACAGGCAGGAAATGGAAATTTTGCCGTAATGAGAAGAACGACACCAAATATGTGATTTGCAATGCTGCTGGAGCATTTGTTGCTCGAAGCATCTCAGAGGGTAATCCGCATTCAGTAATCGAGGGAATGATTATTGGAGCTTATGCAATTGGAGCATATAAAGGATATATTTATGTTCGTCATGGATACCCACTAGCAATTGAAAATTTCAATTTAGCAATCGAGTCCGCAAAAGAATTTGGAATACTCGGTCAAAACATCCTTGAATCTGGTTTTGATTTTGAGATAGTGATAAGCCGCGGTTGCAGTGAATTCATTGCTGGTGAATCTTCAGCACTAATTGCGTCAATTGAAGGTAAAGCTGCTATTCCAAGAACTAAACATATCCATGCTACCGAAAAAGGATTATGGAATAGACCAACACTTATAAATAATATAGAAACATGGGCTAATATCCCGTTTATAATTAATCGTGGTGCGGATTGCTACGCGTCAATTGGCACAGATAAGAGCAAAGGTACAAAAATATTGTCACTTGTCGGTAAGGTTAATAATACTGGTTTGGTAGAAGTTCCGATGGGAATTACTCTTAGAGAAATAATTTTTGATATTGGCGGAGGAATGATTAACGGGAAGAAATTTAAAGGCGTTCAAATTGGTGGACCTTCTGGGGGTTTGGTACCAGAGAGTTTGCTCGATCTTCCTGTAGATTTCGATAGATTGAAAGAAGCAGGAACAATCATGGGCTCGAGCGAGATGATCGTTTTCGACGAAGATAATTGTATGATGGATACAGCGAAATATTTCACCAAATTTCTTATGGAGGAATCATGCGGAAAGTGCACCCCATGCCGTGAAGGATTAGTGCAAATGTATGATATTCTTTGCCAAATCACAGAAGGTAAAGGTCGAGAAGAACATCTTGAAAAGCTTCAAGAACTTGCGTGGGGTATCTCAAATACATCACTGTGTCAATTTGGGAAGATTGCACCTAATCCAGTTCTCTCGACTTTAAAATATTTCAAAGATGAATATGAAACACATATTAGAGATAAGAAATGTTCAGCTGGTGTTTGTAAAGCCTTAATAGAATACATTATCGATAGTGAGAAATGCATTGGTTGCACTATTTGTGCAAAACGTTGCCCGGTGGATGCAATTTCTGGTGAAAAGAAAACTCCCCATGAAATCGACCCTATGATTTGTATTAAATGTGGTATTTGTTACGAAGTATGTCCAGTTAAGGCAATAGAAAGAAAATAATTATATTGGAGGAGCCCTTAATGGGTAAGCTCATTATAGATGGCATAGAGGTTGACGCTGATTCGAGCAAGACTGTTTTGGAAGTTACTCGAGACTTGGGAATAGAAATTCCTACTCTTTGTCATCATAAATCACTCACTCCATCCGGATCATGCAGGATATGCGTGGTTGAAACTATTTGGAAAGGTAAATCAACTTTGCAAACAGCTTGCACATATCCGGCATGGGAAGGTGAGATTCGAACCAACTCTGAAATGGTTTTGCGAGCAAGAAGATTCATACTAAAGCTAATGTTAGCCTCTGCACCAGAATCTGAGGAAATTTGCAGATTAGCAGAGAAGTATCAAGTTTTCGAAACGACATACAAACATAATCCTAAAAAATGGAACAATAAATGTATAATGTGTGGACTGTGTGTTAGAGTTTGTGATGAGATCATGGATGTTTCTGCTATTGGTTTTGCGAAACGAGGTTCGGAAAGGTATATCGCTACTCCTTTGGATGAGTATTCTGAGACATGCTCGACATGTGGTGCTTGTGAGTTCGTATGTCCAACAAATGCAATAAAAGTGTCCGATTGGACAGATAGAGAAATAAAGCCTCACCCATCGATTTTTGAACGTGGATTGATTTCAAGACCTGCAGTCTCAGTGCATTTTCCCCAAGCTGTGCCTAATATTCCTTTCATAGACAAAGATGTATGCATGCATTTCATCAACAATTCTTGTGGTATTTGTGAGGATGTCTGTGTTCCCGAAGCTATAGATTTCAAACAAAAGGATAAAATTGAGGAATTCGATGTAGGAGCTTTGGTTATTGCTACGGGATTCGATCTTTATCCATTGAAGGATATCCCCGAATATGGTGGCGGTAAGATTCCTGATGTCATTGATGCTCTTCAATTTGAACGTCTACTGGCAGCTTCAGGACCGACAGCTGGTATTGTAAAACGTCCCTCAGACGGGAGAATTCCTGAAAGTGTTGCATTTATTCATTGCGTACGATCTCGAGATCCAGAACATGGAGTGGCTTATTGTTCTAAAGTATGTTGTACATATCTTGTCAAAGAAGCAATGCTGTACAAGCAAGCCATGCCGAATGGTTCTGCTTACAGCTTTTATATTGATATTAGAACTGGTGGCAAAGGTTATGAAGAATTTTACCAAAGAACAAAGGAAGATTGGGTAAATTTCATCCGTGGTAAACCTGCAAGAATTGTTCAAAATGGAGATAAAGTTCAGGTTTGGAGCACTGATACTCTTAGTGGGGGATCGATTAAGCTCGATGTAGATCTGGTCGTTCTTGCACCAGCTATAATACCTTCTGCAGGATCGGTTAAAATACTCAAAGATCTAAGATTGGCAACAGATGAATACGGATGGATAAAAGAGCAGCATTTAAAATTGCGACCTCTTGAGTCAATGATCGGTGGGATATTCATGGCTGGAATGGTCCAATACCCAAAGGATATTACCGATTCGGTGGCTCAAGCATCTGGTGCTGCAGCTAAGGTTCTTGAATTATTCAGTCAACCAGAATTGAAACGCACACCAACAATTGCGAATGTCGATACCGAGATCTGTGTTGGTTGTGGGTATTGTGAAGAAACATGTCCATATGAAGCAATAAAGGTTGATGAGCGAAAGAAGGTTGCCGAGGTTAATGCAGCTCTTTGTGAAGGATGTGGAGCGTGTGCAGCATCATGCCCATCCGGAGCTGCTCATCATAAGAACTTCTTTAAAGACCAGATATTCGCTATGATTGTTGAAGCTACAAAGGATTATTAAGTTTATATTTAAGAAACTTCCCTTGTAAATTAACCACATCATTTAGATGAACATCTTTCTTATTGATTATAGTTATTTATTCTTTTTTTGCTAGGATTTGCGGTGTTTTTTTTGGAATCCATTAGTGAGTATACCAAATGTTTTCCTTCTATTCATTAAAAGGAAACCTATTGGTTTGGCTGATATTTTCACTTTTTTAACTAATCGTTGGATCCAGCACAGAAACGCTGTTAGTTGATTTCGATCGAACATATGATGGCTTTATCCTTGTGATTGGGAAAATTGTGTCTATAATAGACAATAATACACTTGAATTTCATAATGAAGAATTATACATAAGAATAGTTCTTTTCAAAATATCGCCAAGTTCTTGAATTCGGTACGGTTTAATTGCAATGTTTTTAAAACCGTATTCTTTATAGTTTACAATTGCCTTATTACTGGAATAGCCGCTGGATGCAATAGCCTTAGCCTCTGGGTCTATTTTCAAGAGTTTGGGTATTGTCTCGACACCACCCATACCTCCAGGAACTGTTAAATCCATTATGACAACATCAAAAGGTCTTCCTGTATTCATTGCTTCTTGGTACATCTCAAGCAATTCCGACCCATCACTGGAGAACTCACACATATATCCAAGATGCTTTAGCATCAAACTAAGAACATCTCTAACTGTGGGGTCATCATCCATAACGAGGATTCGACCTGAGCCTAAAGACAATTTTTTCTCCTCTCTTTGTTCTGGTTCTGCTTCTATTCCTAATGCTGGGATGAAAATACTAAAAGCAGCTCCTTTACCAAGCTCAGACTGCACATTAATGAGCCCATTATGTTTTTTAATGATGTTATAAGTTATAGCTAAACCAAGACCACTTCCAGTCTTTTTTGTTGTATAAAAAGGATCGAAAATATTAGAAATATCATTTGGTGCTATTCCGGTACCGTTATCCTTTACTATAATCTTGACATAATCTCCAGATTGTAATGGCAAATTATCCTCGATAGAAACATACACATTCTCAGCGGAAATATCGATAACACCACCATAAGGCATTGCTTGTTGTCCGTTAATAATAAGATTTTGAAGCACTTGTCCAAATTGTCCCGGATCCACTTCAACAGTTCTAAGATTACTTGGTAGTGAGTAGTTGCACCTAATGTTTGAACCTCTTAAAATTAATTCAGCAGAATTAAGAATAATTGATTTTAAGGAGACCTTTTTCTTGTTAGTAGTTTTTCCTTTGGCAAATGCCATTAATTGCTCGGTTAATTCCTTTGCTCTAAGAGAACCAGCTTCAGCTTCATTCAGTATTGTATATATTCTACTTGAACCATTCACTAACATTTTAGCCATGGAAATATTTCCCATAATTGCTATGAGTATATTGTTAAAATCGTGAGCAATACCACTTGAAAAGAGACTCAAAGACTCGAAATGTGAGGTTTTAATGAACTCCTGTTCAATTAGTTTCTCCTTTGTAATGTCTCGAAAAACAATTACAACACCTGTTATTTTATCATCAGGTTTTTTGATTGGTGCTGTGCTATAGTTTATTAATCGTTCTACACCATCCCTTGAAATTAGAAGACTGTCTGGTAATTTATCAATTGCATCACTATTCATTATAACCTGAGAAACTAAGTTTTCTATGGGGTTTCTAGTCTTAGGATCACTTATTCTGAAAATTTCATTTAGAAAATGACCTTTAATTTCATTCTCATTCCATCCTGTAAGCTGCTCAGCAACCCTATTCATGAGAATAATCCTGGATTCCATGTCAGTTGTTATAACACCTTCGGCAAGACTCCAAAGTGTTACATTCAACTGTTCTTTTTCAATGTTTAAGGCAATTTTGGTTTTTTTTAGCTCTGTTATATCGATTCCTGAAAGAAGTATCCCCAAAACAGTATCTCTATCTTTTATTAAAACTTGCCCAGGTGAAAAAAACAGTGTATGGGAATTACCATCCTTATCTAAAATATCAACTTCTGTCCCGAGCGTTTTTTCTCCGTTAAAACCTCTCATAATCTGTTGTCTAAGCAAATCTTTATGCTCTGCAATAATAAAATTAAAAAATTCCATTCCGATTATTTCCTCTTTAGAATAACCAGTAATTTCTGTTGAAAATCGGTTTGCATTAATTACAAATTCATCTGTGCCAATGATAAAGTTTACTGTTTTGCTTTCCTCAAAAAGGAATTTGTATTTTTCCTCGGATTTTCTGAGATCAAATTCGAATTTTCTTCTTTTAATATAACCTCCAATAATATCTACTGCAGCAATGAGCATATCTATATCTTCAATGTTCCACATTTTGGACGATCCGGTATTGCCAAATATAACAAATCCAACCCATTCTTCCTCAATCCACATAGGTATTATTAGTATCGATTGTATTCCCAGAGAATTAATAAATTCTCTTTCTGTTTCAGGAAAAGAGTTTACAAGTCCGTTAATACATTCCCTATGAGACATTTTTTCTTTCCATCTATTAAGTTTGGATTTATAAGGAATTTTTATTTCTTCCATTTCTATGATTCCTTTATATATCAAACAAGTTTGCTCTAATAGTTGCATACATAAACCGTAAATTGGGTCCTCATAGTTTACAAAAATGAGGATTTTATCAGCGTCTGAAATATCAAGTAGTAATTTCAATCCTTCAGTTAGAGATGGTTGAACTTTTTTTTTCATCATTAATACTCGAATAAAGTCAGAGATATTTCTCTTTGTTTTGAGAGTTTTGGGAACCTTACTCGGTAAAACCTCCACCTTAGATATATCCTGTGAAATACTGCAGATCAAGAAGCCTTCTTCAGCTTTTATAAGATAATGCAAGATTTGAATTTCTTTAATTTTACCCAGTGGAGTTTCAATTTTTCTTTCAACAAATTCACCGACTTTAATTGAAGAACCTGTTTCTAGAACTTTTTTTTGAAAGAATTTTATATTTTCGTATTCTTTTAAAGTTTTCTGTTCCTTAGGAGTTAACATATATTGAATATCCCATATTTTCTTTCCTATTGCATTTTCCTTATTTATCTCAAAAATCTCCTCAGAACCTTTGTTCCACTCAACAATTTCTCCCTTGGGGTTGCATATAACAATGGCTTCGGGAAATTGATGGACTAGTTTTTTAAATTTATCCTCTGATTTATAAAGAGCTTTTTCTATCTGTTTACGTTCTGTTAGGTCCCGTGCTATTGTTAAAGCTACAGTACGATTGCCCTGCTGGTATAAAGTGGCTTTTATTTCTACAGGGATTTCAATACCTATGCTATTAATTATCACTGTTTCAACAGGTTCTTTTTCTTCATCTAAAGGTTCATCCAATTCTTTCTTATAGTCGTTTTCAACAAGGACTTTGAGAATATCGGATGGAGATATATTTTGCATTTCACTTCGAGTATATCCAAGCTTAACACATGCAATGTCATTAACTTCAAGGAATCTTGCTGGATTGCCATCAGGATCAATTTCAATCATAAATGTTGCATCATTGGAGTAGTTAAAAAGATTGTTATATTTATCATTGTTCCTTTTTATATTTTCAGTTTCTCTTTTGTTTTTAACAACAATTATTGTTGATGCTGCACCAAATAGAAGAATAAACAAGCTTGACATTAGTCTGTACGACAGTTGATTAAAAAAGACTTGATTAATCAAGTCTTCGTTAAACGATGCTCTTGAAAGGAACATAATATATGTTAATGCTGCATCAGCAATCCAAAAGAAGGTCAATAAAAGAAATGTAAGTATTATTACTTTATATTCAGTTTTCATAAAGCAAACCTATACTATTCAGTCGAAGTAATAGCTAAACATTATAATTAAGAAAGCTGAACACTTAACAATCTGGTTTAACTCATCAGCAAAAATAATTCTTTAACTTATTTTAGCAAGTTTTATTTATTATCTCATTGTGACTAATAGAGATTAAAAATTTTAATAATGAGATATAATAGGAACTATCGAGTAAATCAATGTAGCTTAGGGTGATATTTGGATTAGATTATTCTACAATTTCGAATTTTAGCTTTGGATCGCTGCAAATTAATTTGCGTTTCTCCCTCTTTAAACTTCTAAGAACAGGCTGAAAAGTCTCAAGGGTAGTAATGATATTGTTTTTTATAGAATTTGATGTCATGGTGGCAGCAGAAATTGCATCCACTTTAATTTTAGAGTCGACCTTTCGATCGGAAAAATTTTTTAAAAAGCCTTTTTTTTTGCAAAAGTTTCACAAAAACAGATGTTTCTTCTGATTTTATAATTCTTAATTGCAGAATTTCACCTGTAGGGCTAATCCAAATTTCAAGATATATTGCCCCTGATAACCTATTTCTACTGAATAATCTCCCGTTTGAAGATAATATTGAGCAGAATCGCCGACCCCAGAAACTGCAAAACGACCGTTGTAAAACTTATAAAGTACTACATTCTTGTCAGATGTGAATTCGATAGCGCTTTTTTTGAAACTGTCGTCATCCGGTAACTCTCTACAAGCAACAGAAACAACATTGGCGAACAACAAGACTATTGTTAGAAATTTTATTATTTTTACCTTTATAATTTTTCCTATCCTTTAAAAGCAAAGGGTTTCAGCCCCTTGCTTTGCAATCTCTTGTTGAGTGCCTATCCTTCTATACGTTTAGTGGTTTATCATAATACAAGCTAGAGTGAATATCGCAACAAGTTAATCTTCCGATTGCCAGATTTTCCAATAGATGTAATTTTGATTCATAAGGAGCATGAATAGCTAAATAAAACTTCAATTAATATAAAGTTGCCTTATTTAATTGTAGCAATGTTGAATGTTTGGATATAACAAGCTTAAGGTTTGATGGTGGTGAAGCTGTTTTCGATAAGAAAAAATCAGAAATAAACACTATGAATTTGTTTTAAGAGTTATGCTCGAATTCTAATTTTTAGATTTCTCAGATAATTCAAAATATGTTTTAACGCATCTTTCCTATTCGCAATCGCAATCGTGTGTCACTGTACAAAACGGATGCCATTTAATATAATCGCACAGACGAGCACAAGCAGCTGAATCTAAATCGTTGTTTTCAAGATAAATATTATTTATGGTTGTAACGCCCCAAATAGGCATAAAGTCTATTGTCTTTAGATTGTTGTTTTTCAAATTAATTGTAGGCAAATTCGGACAATTTGCTAGAGGAGAAATATTAATTGAGTCCAACTCATTATAGCTGAGATCCAATATTCTTATAGTATTGTTGATTAAAAGTTTCACAGATTTCAATTTATTGTTGTTTAAATTGATTGTCGTTAGTTCCTCGCTAGTTGTTAAAGGTGTAAGGTCTATTTCGGTTAAACTGTTGTTACTTAGATCAAGAAATTTAAAATTTGTACTCGATGAAAGAGGTGAAAGGTCTATAGAAGTTAATCGATTATCTTCAAGCCAAATATACTGAATGCTTGAACTGGAAGGTAGTATAATATTTGTTAGTGCATTCCCTTGAAGTTTAATATAATAGAGCCTATTAGAGAATGAAAGCGGTGAAAGGTCTATAGATGTAAGATTGTTATCTGAAACCGAGAGTCCATAGAAGCTTGTACATGCTGAAAGAGGAGTTAAATCTAAAGAAGTTAGATTGTTATTTCCAAGACCAAGACCTCTGAGATATGTTATAAACGGAAGTTTTACTGAAGTAAGTTTATTATTTGAGCATGAGTAATCTATTAAATTTGTGCAAGATAAAAGAGGTGAAAAATCTATTTCTGTTAAGTTATTATTTTTTAAGTAAAGAGATCTTAAAGCAGTACAGTGCGAAAGAGGAGAAAGATCTAATTCTGTTAATTTGTTCTCCTGCAAGTCAAGATCCCATAAAGATGTACACGATGAAAAGGCTGAAAGGTCTAATTCTGTTAAGTTGTTTTTATCTATATAAAAGCGTTCTAGGAAAGGCCAGTACGAAAGTGGCGAAAGTCGAATCGAGTCAAGTTTATTGTCTTGAAGATAAAGATATTTAATACGTGAACATGTTGCAATAGGTGAAAGGTCTAATAATAAGAGATAATTCTCTGATAAATTCAGAGAATACAGTACTCTGAAAGCGGAAAGAGGTGATAAGTCAAGGGAAGTAAAATAGTTTTTATGTAAATCGAGAGTTTTCAAAGTATTTTTTAGCGGTTCAATTCCGGAAAGGTAGTTATGACCCCATAAAGACATCTCTTCTAAATCGAGTCCGGTTACAACTCCATTACGACTTATTCTATCTCTTGGAATAGTATCTGTACCACCGTTTAATATTACTAGTCCTTGATCTATATGCAGCACGAATACAGTTATATTTTGACTTATTTCTTTATTACGCCAAGTTGCAATAGCTTCAAAAGTATGAAAACCCGTTTCATAATTCGAAATATTTAAATTAATCTCGAAAGGATATGAACAATCCCTTTTATAATAAGAAGGATTAGTCCGTACTATAATAGATTCAGGATAGAAACTAACATCGAATTTTAAAGTAAAAGTGCCACAAACCGTATCGCCATCTTTTGGATCTGTTATTTCAAACCAAATAGAATCCGACACTTTGAGATAAATAGTAATTTCTTTTTCAACAGTATATTCTCCCCAATGCGCGATAATTCTAAGTGGATACAGTCCAGAAGGATAATCGTAAATATCGAAATTTATATAATAATCGCTACCATCGTATTCCTTAACAATAGGACGTAATGTGTCGAAATAAAATGTAACATAATCAGGTTGCCAGGATACGCTTGCTTTGATTTTAAGTCTACCCCTTATTGTATCTCCATTTACTGTATCTCCATCTTGTGGGTAATAAAAATTTATCGAAGGATTATATAAAAATTTTATATAAAATGATACTTCTCTGCTTAGACTTGTCTCACCCCAATGTGCAATAGCATTTGCGGTATAATTTCCTGAAAAATAATAACGTAGAATACAAAAAGTTGTATCATACGGTTCTGTGCTATCAATTATAGGTGAAAATGTATCAAACAGAAATTCTACGTAATCTGGCATAGGGTCTGGATTGACCTTGATACGCAATAGACCCCGAATTGTGTCACCCTCCTTAGGTTGTGTTAAGAAAAGAGAATATTCATCTTTCGAGCACCCAAAGAATATTGAAAAGCACAACCAAATTAGAAAAACAACAACAATAAACTTATTCCTCATCTTGCACTCCTATTAAATCTCCCAACTTAAAAATTTATGATCCCCAACTCTTAAAGTCTATCATTATTATATAGCTAAATTCAGTATATATTCAAGTGAAAAAATCGATAAACAATTACTGAAAATTTTTTTAGCTTGAAAAAAATTACTTTAAAAATCCAATAACTCTTTGTAAAAAATGCATTGACATAAACAATGTTGTGGATTGTTTGGAATATTCATCCTAAATAGGAATTTATACAAAAGGTGGTAATCTAACTGCATACAAAGGATATAATACGTGATCCCAAGTAAGGACAATCGGATTATAAATGCATTAGAAAGAAACTTCTTTAAGTACTTCATATTATTGGTTGTATTCGTTTCGATTTTGATAACTCTTCAGTTCCCGGTTTTTTTTCGATTGGATGATGCAACTTTCCTTTATTGGTCTCGTTTGCACAGCAACCCATTGGATTCATTTCAAAACTCCAAAGCCTCTTTATTTGGAGCATTCAGACCTATGCAAAACTTAATTTGGTGGATGATGTATAGAGTATTTGGACTTAATTCTTTTTTATATCAGTTATTTACAACATTACTCTATGGGTTTTCATTTGTTTTCCTATTTAAATTTGTTGAAAAAACATTCACAAGAAAAATAGCTATTATAACGATAATTCTTTACTTTATGCTGTTTTTAAAATTGACTTACATAATTTTCTGGTTCTCAAGTCTAACATACATTTTGGAAATTTTCTTTATTAATCTTTCGCTTTACTTATTGATCACAGCAATCAATAAAAAAGGCAAGTATTTCATTTGGGGTATTATATCATATATCATTGCATCTTTATCTAAAGAACCTGCTACAATAATTATTCCTGTAGCCTCGCTATATTATGTCATTGCGCAATGGAAAGTACTAAACAATAAGAGAAAAAACCTGATTATTACCGGTTCACTTTTAATCGTCGGCATAATATGGACTCTTTTTAATCCATCGATTAAGCAAAGAGCTGTATCTACAGATTTACTAAGCATCTCAAACTTTTTCAAGATTGCCACAGAAAAATTCAATTTTTATTCAGGACATTTGTTTTCCGGTTTAGGTATCCTGATCTTATTCTTTGCATTTTATATTTTCCTTAAACAATTCATCATCCCAAAACACCTTAAAAACGGACTGAGAATCTTATTATCTGCTACAATAAGTATCGTTATTTCATTAATATTAATTCAGTTTCCAGTAATTGCTCTGATTGCATTATTCCTTTCATTTATTCCGTTTGTAATTCTTAAGCAACGAGAAGCAATAGGAGCGATATGGTTTACAATCTGTTTAATCGGTCTTATTGGCATAGGATATAATATTCGAGCATACTTTTCGGAGGCATCGCTTGGACTTACAATTTTCCTTGCATATGTAGTAAGCATTTTCCTTTCAGATATTAACCAATTATATTCGAGAGCATCAGTTGCTATTAAGAAGATCGTTGTTGTTTTATGTTTAATTTTATTATGTTTCGCTTTGGTAGCATTTTCAAAGATCGCATATAACAAGTATAAAATCTTACAAATTACCACCAGTACAAGACAGAACTTTAAGGATGTGTTTACATTTATAATAGATAACATAACAGAGGAAGAAATCAGAATTGTTTCTATAGAATATGAGGACGCAGTTGCTTCAGCATACACTCCAACCCATGG
>CAZLTJ010000002.1:0-5104 GCA_964562425.1 uncultured bacterium | reverse complement strand
AATATGAGTATATAGGAACTAAAGAAAAGTATGTTATACAACTACACAATAACCAAAAAGCAAGAATTAGAAAGACAATGCGCGCGGAAGATATTCGTAGATTTTTATATGTAATGAACAGACAGGATATCAAGATTTATAATTTTCAGGATTTCTCGCAGGACAAATCAAAGGGAAATTACTACATCTGGGTTTTGAGTAATATTGAGAATGATTTCTTGATAAAACAAAACCTAAAACTAGCACCTGTTTTCTCAGTAAAGAGAGAAAAAGAAAAAAGCATCCTATACAGAATAAAAAAGTCTCAGTTATGGTCGAAATATTAACGCTTTTTTCGTTGAATATATTTTGCATTGTTGTTTTATTAATAGTATAATTTCTTTCAAGGAGCGTAATGAAAATCCTTATCATTTATAAATCCATCCACCATGGCAACACAGAGAAAATAGCCATAATTATTGCAGAAACACTTAATGCAACACTTAAAAAACCATCCGAAATTGAACAATCCGATATTCAAGATTTCGACCTAATAGGCTTCGGTTCAGGAATATATTTCAGCAAACATCACAAAAGAATACTGGAATTTGTAAGAAAACTGCCTGACAATATGAAGAAAAAGGCTTTCTTATTCTCAACCCATGGCGTTTCCAGAAAAGCTGGAAGAAAATGTCACAAAGCCCTAATGCAACTTCTACGAGACAAAGGATTCAAAATTGTCGGAGAATTCAATTGTCGAGGTTTTGACTCTTATTGTCTATTGAAACTTATCGGCGGAATTTCAAAGAATCATCCTGACAGACAGGATTTAGAAGACGCGAAAAGATTTGCAGAGGAATTAGCAAAAGATTATATATGATAATATATTATTTTTCTTCTTTCTATATCTATAATTTCTTGAACCTTTTACATAAATGATAATCAAAATGAAGAATTACAACGTAGAATCTCTTCCCACGCTAACTACTATAACTCCCACATTATGTGCCCTTATTGGAATCGAACCACCCTCAATTTCAACTAAACAAACCTTAATCAAAATTATCACTATTGCCAAGGAAAGACTCTTAAGCTCAAACTTAGAAAAAACTTTAATCTATGTACCAGACGCTATCGGAGCGACTTTTCTGGACGACCATGAAGAATTAGCCAAAAAAATTGAAAAAATAGTGCCCTTTAAAGTGGAAGTTTGCTCTATTTTTCCACCAAAAACTCCAATTTGCTTTGCATCAATGTTTACCGGTGCACAACCTGATGTGCATGGGATTACATCTTATGAACGTCCTGTTCTTGAATGCGAAACTATTTTCGATGTGCTAATTCATGCAGGTAAAAAAGTCGCAATTGTGGCGGTTAAGGATTCTTCGATCGATTTGATATTCAAAGATCGAGATATAGCCTATTATTCCGAATATTATGATCCTCATGTGACAGTTCGAGCAATTGAACTAATTAAGTCAGATATCTATGATTTTATTGTCATTTATAATCAGGAATACGATGACATGCTTCATAAGACTACACCTTCAAGCCCACAATGTATTAATGCAACAAAGCATTACATTGAAAGTTTAGAGCTATTAAAATGCGCAATAGATAAATACTGGTCAAAATATAACCGACTAGTTGCATTCATGCCTGATCATGGGGCGCATATTGATCCTGAAACTGGCAAAGGAACACATGGGTTAAACATTCCACAGGATATGCGTGTATATCATTTTTTTTATTTCAGTAGAGGTTTCAATAAATGAATCGAGCAAAAATATTTACAATCGAGTAAAAACCCATATATTTTGATTTGTCTAATACTGTGAAAACAAACAACTTTCAAATGTTGAGTAATGTAAACAATATTGAAATGTCAAAGCAAAAAGGTTGACTATTTGTTTAATATGGAATTAAGTGAAATACAAATTATGAAATTGGAAGGAATGTAGAATGAACAATCCAATCGGCGACCAATATCAACAGGAAACCAAATATATTCGAGATAAAATTCCTACCAACAAACTAGATTGGTCAACCAAACAGGATATTTACAAACATTACCCAAAAGCCAAAAAGATCGATCTTCCGTCAAAAGAACCAAGAAAAACTTTAACACTCGATGAAGTAATCAGATCACGAAAGAGCATTCGAAGATTTTCCAATGAGCCAATAAGTCTAACTGACCTTTCATACTTGCTGTGGGCATGTTCGGGAACCGAACGTTTCGAGCATAACTTCCAGTTTAGAACAGTTCCATCCGCTGGTGGACTATATCCCATTGAAACATATATTGTTGTTAATAATGTCGTCAAATTGAATTCCGGACTATATCATTATAATATTGAGAATCACTTGTTAGAGGAACTTTCTGTCGGGAATTTTGGAGAAAGAATTGCTGAAGCTGCACTTGACCAGAAAATGTGTATGAATGCAGCTGTAACATTCATTTGGACTGCTATTTTTCAGAGATCTAAGTGGAAATATCTTCAGCGTGCATACAGGTATATCTATCTCGATGCAGGACATATAGGTGCACATATTTCTCTTTCGGCAGTTTCGTTAGGTCTCGGATCATGTCAGATTTCGGCATTCTACGACGATGAAGTAAATGAGATTGTTGGTGTTGATGGAATTCAGGAGAGCACTGTTTATATGTCGGTTGTCGGGAACCTGCTAAAATAGACTAAACTGCGAACTATAAATAAATTTTTGAATTTTAGATTATTCATTTTTCATATTACTAAACGATTCGGAAAGATCTTTGTATTGTATATTATCTATGATTGATATATAACTCTATTGTTTGTTATAAATAAAAAGGGAGAGTAAAATGGAAGACGAGGAAAAAGCATATAGAAGAGCAAGAGCAAGAATTAGGGAGATTAAGATTTTTTTCTCAAGTTTGGTTACTTATTTAGCTGTCAATGTAGTTCTCTTTCTCATAAACTACTTAACTTCCCCAGATCGATACTGGTTTTATTGGGTAGCTTTAATATGGGGTGTTTTTATTGTAGTAAAAGCATTCAAAGTCTTTGTTTTTGGAGGTTTGTTCGGTCGTAAATGGGAGCAACGTCAGATCGATAAATATATGGTAAAGGATCAAAGCAACTTCAATCAGAATAACACCATTGACTAAGCATCGTTTTATTAATTATAAATAATAATATCAACTATGAGAGGGTATCATGACAGAAGATGAAGTATATAAACGAGCCAGAAACAGGATGGAGGAAATCAAGGGATTTTACATTCATTTGTTCGCTTACATTGTTGTAAACATAGGTCTTTTTGTTATTAACTATCTTAGCAGTCCGCAATACTGGTGGTTCGTTTGGCCATTGCTTGGATGGGGAATTGGTTTAGTATCTCATGCCCTTTCGATTTTTGTGTTTCATGGTTTTCTAGGGCATGAATGGGAAGAAAGTCAAATAAAGAAATATATCGGGCGAGACAAGCGAAAGCAAAAATCCTGAATACTGTGAACTCAAATTAATTAATTGTTGTCATCTATATTTTTGTGAATTATAATACTATTCGAAGCTTTTTCATATTGTAATACTTTTTGACAAATAAATTTGTAATTTACAATACGAAGGCAAAAATGAACGATTATAAAAAGCTTATAATAGAGAACTTAAACAACCCGGATGCACTTGAGAATCTTTACCAAGAGGATCCGGAAAACTTCACTTTGGCTTTCCCAGAAATATATGTCGAGAACCCGGATTCGCTTGTTTTGCAGGCATGGTTTCATCGCTTAAATTATATGCAAGAATCGGAACCAAAGCCTACCGAAGAAACAATAGCAGTACCAATATCAAAAACAAGATTACAAAATTGGGAACTATACATAGTCCTAATTCTTATAATAATAAATGGCACTTTTTGTCGTCTTTCGGACTTGATACCTTCAATTGGAACCAATATTGTTATAAACAACTTTCCATTAATTTTAATTTTTTCGATCATCATAATGTTCACATTCAAAATCCAAATTAGCCGGAAAAACATTCTGGAAACTGTTCTAATCTTTGTTCTATCCGCAATTTTTGTTAATATTTTTCTCCATAACATCGATAGATCACAGACCGAAACACTCACATTCATACATCTACCAATTATGCTCTGGGCTTGGGCTGGATTTGTGTATATGGGCTTTAAATTCAAGGATACAAAGCGTGTGATGGATTTTTTCGGCTTTAATGGTCAATTACTAATATATATGGCAATCTTTTACATATGCTTGGGGATTCTATTTACACTCACCTTTCTTTTGTTTAATTCAATAGGTATCACTGTGTCAGAAGTTTTCGAGGAAGTTCAATTATATTTCTATTTCGGTGGACCTCTACTATCGATTTATTTGCTTCAAAGAAGCAAAATGAAACTTGGAAATCTCATCCCGTCGATGGCGAAAATTTTCAGTATTTTAGTTCTTTTTGTGCTTGTTTTATTAATTTTAACGATAATGACTACATATGCGAGTCCATATTTCGATCGTTCTATCCTTGTCGCATTTAACTTCCTACTGGTATCGGTTATGGCGCTAATAATTTCAGCATAACCCAACAAGTCGACACAGATTCTAAAACTTTTTCCGATTATGTAAACATTGTATTGATCTTCATAACCATTATTCTAGATCTTTACGCTCTTTCAGCAATTCTGTATAGAACATTCACAATGGAACTAACACCAAACCGTTTTACTGTAATCGGAATGAACCTTATTATTCTAGCAAATCTTTTAGCTATTGCTATTCAATATTGGAAATATCTAAAATCCAAAGCGAGCATTAATTCTGTTAAGGATTGTATAACAAAATTCTATCCCGTCTATTTTATCTGGGCAGGTTTTGTGGCTTTCTTGCTGCCATTTATATTCGGATTTAAATAGGATGTTATTGCTTTAAGGGAGGCATTACTACTTGCAACAATAATAGTAATCTTAGAATTTTTTTATAAAAAAATGTAATTTAGCTATCGAGCTGAATGCACCCGCTCTGCGAATTCACTAAGCTTATCCAGTTTTCCTTCTTCTTCAAAATAGTTACCAACCACAACGACATCAGCATATTTAGCGTAATTTGCACTCAGCTCCGGTGATCGAATAC
>CAZLTJ010000001.1:0-61634 GCA_964562425.1 uncultured bacterium | reverse complement strand
AGTCTAAACTCACTAGACCCTGAATCTAACGTGTCTGCCAATTCCACCACTCCGGCAAAATAAATTTTTTCATATTTTAATGATGTAAAGAATTTATTGAGTAACTGCACTAAAATATTATAATTCTATGAATCGTTTAACACTAATTAAGATATTTTAGCATAAAAATGTTTTGTTTATTGATGCATCGCTGTAATTTGTTTTCATATATATAAATGTCAAGGGGAATAATGAGGATTGTAGCAAGAAATAAGAAGGCTCGCAGAGACTATGAGATATTGGATAGATTAGAAGCAGGAATTATACTTATAGGATCGGAGGTGAAATCACTTAGAGCAGGCAAGGCAAGTCTTAATGAATCTTATGCTCGCATTAAAAATGGTGAATTATGGCTTTACGAAATGCATATTAGTCCGTATGATAATTCGAGTGTATTTACACCAGCACCTAAACGCAGAAGAAAACTGTTGTTGCATAAATTCGAAATATTTCGTCTTAAATCAAAAGCCGAAGAAAAAGGTTTAACAATTATTCCTCTTGATATCTATTTTAATGACAAAGGATTGGTCAAAGTTACAATCGCTATTGCAAGAGGACGAAGAGAATATCAAAAAAAACAATATCTTATCCAGAAACAAATGGACCGAGAAAAAGAACGCGAATTAAGAGATTATAATAGGGAAAAAAGGTATTAATTAAGGAGAAAACATGCAAAGAAATATTTTTTGTTATTTGTTCTCCTCATTTTTGCCACAATGAAAATTGCGATTACAGGATTGCCTCAATGCGGAAGAAGTATGTTGTGGAGATATCTTTCAAGTGGACATATTGGACATGAAACACTTTCCTCTGTTCCCACTCCAGATGCAAGACTTGAGGATATAGCACGGTTTTCGAATTCGAAGAGAATAAAGTACTTTGAATTGGAGCTTGACGATACAATAGGCAATATAATAAAAGGTGGCTCAATATATTCGCAACTCCAAGGTTCGGATGGAATTATAATTGTACTCAGAGGATTTGACAGAGGTTTTGGGAATCCTGATCCTGTTATCGATGCAAAAAGAGTAAAAGATACCTTTATATTATTCGACAGTAATGCAATTAAAACTAGATCGACAACATTAGAGAAAGAAATTAAAAAAGGACATTCTCGAGAAGAGAAACAATTAATGGAGAAGGAACTTTTGGAGCTATCGAAGTTTGTTTCTGTTCTTGAGTCACAGCAACCGATCAATAGCCTCGAACTCAGCGAAGATGAACTGAAATTTACTCGGAATCAAGGACTGATTACAGCAAAATTTTGGTTAGCTCTTCTTAACTGCGAAGAATTATTCTCAGAATCTATATTAGATAAGATTTCATCACGCTTGCAGTGCAAGGTAATTCAAGTTGCGGTTGGCTTAGAATCAGAATTGGAAGAATTAAATACAGAAGATGCAGTTGCATTTAGAAGAGAATTGGGATTACCCGAGCAGAATTCAAGAGAGATGGTTTTGAAATCTCTCAAAGATTCAATGAATTTAATAACTTTCTTCACCAGCAATAGAAATGAATCCCATGCATGGTGTATTCAAGGTGGCACGAATGCTTTAATGGCTGCAGGAAAGATACATACAGATATGCAGCGAGGTTTTATTCGGGCTGAAGTAATCCGATGGGATAAATTTGTCGAAGCTGGTGGTTACGAGAACGCCCGATCTCAATCGCTTTTTAGAGCAGAAGGGAAAGACTACATAATTCAAGATGGCGATTACTTAAAATTCCGTTTTAATGTCTAACGAATGAAAAATTTTTTTGTAATAATTTCGGCACTTATATCACTCACAAGACCTTTGAATGTGCTAATAGCCATTGTGGCTGTTACTGTAGGTGGTTTGCTTTCTGGTTTTTTGGATCGAATGCTTATTATCGCAGCTATCTCAGCAGGACTAGTGCTTGCTGGTGAAAACGCTATAAACGACTTTTTTGACTTCAGAACCGATTTAATTAACCATCCGACAAGACCGATTCCCTTAGGAATTATTTCAAGGAGCTTAGCTTTTTGGGTTGGGTTAATTCTAATTTTAATAGGAATTTGTTTTTCATGGCATGTTGGATTATCGAATTTCATTATCGCTTTAATACTATCGATCTTTCTTTTTGTGTATTCAGCTTTTCTTTCTCGCACACCGATTATTGGTAATTTCATTGTTGCCTTTGCAGGAGGTATTACGCTAATTTACGGAGCTATACCGGGTGATTACGTAAGTTCTAAAACGATTTGGGCTGCAATAATTGCTTTTGGGTTACATTTTGCTCGAGAAATTTTCAAAGACATCGAAGATCGATTAGGTGATGAAGAAGATAATAGGAAAACATTGCCTATTGTCACAAATCCCAAAAAGGCAGCGGTTTTTGGTTTTATTGGATGTGTTTTAAGTATGCTTTTCATTGAAATCCCATACATGTTTAGAGTCTTCGGAGATTATTATCAGATTGTTGCTTTATTGCCATTCCTCGGTACAGGCATTGCCGGAGTTTTAGGTATTCAAGGTTATGTTGCAAAGAGTCAGATGGTTTTGAAAATATCTATGTTACTCGGCATAGTAGCTTTAATTGTTGAATATTTTTTCCCAGGGAAATAACTATGAATACTTTTAATAGAACTTGCCTTGTAGCAATGTCAGGTGGGGTTGATAGTTCTGTAGCAGCGTTAATGATGCTTAATAAAGGCTTTTATGTTATTGGGATTACTTATCGGCTATGGCAGTATAATGAAAATCCTCCATTTATGGATAATGCAGTTCAAGACGCTAAAAAGATTTGTAACAAATTAGGAATTCAACATATCGATGTGGATGTTTCGGAAGTATTTAAGAAAGATGTAGTTAACGATTTCTACGACGAATATGCTCATGGACGGACACCGAATCCATGTATTCTTTGCAATCCAAAAATCAAATGGAAATTTCTTATTAAAATAGCCGATAAAATGAATATTAATCATGTTATAACAGGACATTATGCTGGAATTGAAAATTTCAATGATAATTATTTTTTATGCAAAGGAGTTGATACATCGAGAGATCAAAGTTATTTCCTATATCGTTTAACTCAGGATGTACTTAAAAGGACAATTTTTCCTCTCGGAAATTTAACAAAAGATGAAGTATATAAACTTGCCCAGGAACATTCGCTTCCAATTAATTCTGCACTAGAAAGTAGAGAGATCTGTTTTATTAACTCAAAAGATTTTCAGGTTTTCATGAGCAAATATGCTCCATCATCCATACTTCCAGGAAAATTATATGATTCATCAGGTAATTTGCTAAATATGCATAAAGGTATTGCCTTTTATACCATAGGGCAGAGAGAGGGATTAGGAGGTGGTTACAAACAACCTATGTATGTTCTGGAAATCAATGCAACTGAGAATTCCATTATAATAGGTACTAAATCCGAACTTTTTTCTAAGAAATTTATTGTAGAAAATATTGCAATGAATAAAATAGAAAGCGAATTCTTTACAACCGTAAAAGTCAGGTATCGACATCCGGGAGCATGTGCAAAAATCACAATTAATCCCGAAATCGCTATAGTAGAATTTCAAAAGGCTCAAGAAGCTATAGCACCTGGACAATCAGCTGTATTTTACGATAATAATAGAGTTATCGGTGGTGGTATTATTAAGCAGGTTTTAGAATGAAAATTAAAATCATTTTAATTGGAAAACCAGCGTTGTGGATACAATCTGCAGTTGAACATTGGAAAAATCGAATTATTTCCTTAGCTCAGATTGAATTAATGCAAGTAAAGAACATAAATGACAAGAAAGCCTTTGACCGACTTATAAATAAGAGATCTGATAAGTCAATTGTGCTTACACGAAAAGGTAGAATATTAGGTTCAATACAATGGGCAAAACTTCTGGAAAGAATAATGCTCGACTCAAAAGATGCAGTTTTTGTGATAGGTGATGCGAATGGATTGCCCGAAAAGATAATTAATAGTTGCGACGATAAGATTTCCTTTGGTAAAATTACAATTCAACATGATATTGCTTTGCTTGTTTTGATTGAGCAAATTTTCAGAGGTTTGTCGATTATTAATGGTTTGCCATATCACAGAGGAGTAAATATTCGATTGGATTGAGCAATTTGTGTGAATATATTAAAAAGCAATCTTATTTTTTTGAAATGTAAAGAAAGGAGATATCGTGGCTAAGATTCATCCATTTAGAGGAGTTACATATTCCAAAGAAAAGTTTGGAAAAGATTTATCAGGTCTTGTTACGCAACCTTATGATAAGATTGAACCAAAAATGCAAGATGAATATTATACTAAAAATCCTAATAATTTCGTTAGAATACTCTTAGGGAAAAGATATCCTTCTGATGATGAATACTACAATCAATATACAAGAGCATTAGCATATATGAATTGTTGGCTCAGCGAATCTATTTTTGATATAGAAGAGAAACCCGCAATTTATGTGTATCATCAGGCTTTTGAAATTGAGGGAAAACGCATTGTTCGACAAGGATTTGTGGCTCTTGGGGAACTTGAGCCACCCGGTAAGGGTGTAAAAGCTCATGAAAAAACTATGGCAGGTCCCAAAGCAGATAGATTAAACGCCACCCGACATACCAGAGCACAGTTAGGTAATATTTTTATGCTATATGTCGATGAAAGAAGAGAGATTGATAGGATTTTGAATAATGAAATAGAAAGTAAAGACCCTGATTATACTGCCGTGGATTATCATGGTAATTATCATAATCTTTGGATTGTAACGAATATAGATACAATTTCAAAGGTTCAAGCGATTATGAATAGTAAAGAGCTTTTTATTGCCGATGGACATCATAGATACGAAACTGCAGTTAATTATTGGCAAGAATGCGTAAATAAGGGGCTCGTACCAGAGTCGGGTGCTATGGAGACATTCCGTAACCGAATGATAACACTTGTTTCTATGGAAAATCCTGGTTTAGTTATATTTCCTACTCACCGTGTTGTACATAGTATAGAGAACTTTAATCTTAATTCTTTCCTTCAAAAAGCTTCAAAATGCTTTGAAATTGCTGAGTTTGAATGGAGTAGTGAAGTTGAAAAAGAAGAAATATTTAAAAGCACTATGCTTAAGATGAAGGAAATGAGTCAACAAGGAAAGCATGCTTTTGTATTTATGCCTAAAAAGGGAAATTCTATCTATATTCTATCACTAATAGATGAATCCATAATGGATAATGCCATAACCGAAGATATTTCCGCACAATGGAAGCGACTCGATGCCTCTATTCTTCATAAACTTTTACTTGAAGATATCTTGGGAATCGATGCAAAGGCTCTGGAAGAAAAGCGTAATTTATATTACATTCGGTATAAGGAAGAAGGTTTCAATTACCTTAAGAACGATGAATCTGTGATTGGAATTTTCTTCATGAACCCCACAAAAATTGAAGAAGTAAAAAAAATTGCCGACATCGGAGAAAGAATGCCACAGAAATCCACAGATTTCTATCCAAAGCTTTTATCTGGTTTTGTATTTAACAAACTCAGATTTTCTGGGGAACAATGAATTTCTTGATTTGATATACATCCAATCGTATTTCATTGTTATTGATGTTTGATAAAAACTGTAAGTTGTATATTAACTTATTGAATTTAGACTTTACCCACATAAATTATAAAATGTGAGGTGAAATTGTAAGTGATTATACTTTGATGCAAGTCCACAATGAAAGGTAAAATCAATGGCTTTTCCAGAAATTGCATATCCCGATCCAGGATGGGTTTCGCGCTTTGTTGGTCGCAGAGAGCAGGCTGAGATTGTTGAGAAAATTTTGGATAGCACTCATCGTGGCGTAACTCTTCCTATCATTCAAGTTATTGGAGAAGAAGGCGTCGGGAAAAGTTGGTTCTTACAATATTTGAATTATCGCTGGCGTGACAGAGTTGATGTTCCTGTAATTATTCTTAGAATGAGTAATCCCGCCATGTCTCAATGGGATAAAGCAATTGATGCTCTCTACTCACGTCTGATAAACAGATGGAGAGCTATTCTTCCTCTTACGGAATTTGTATTAGGGAGAATTGCTCATCTAAGAGGTGAAAAATTTGAAAGATATACTACATATTCGTCAAGTGTAAAGTATTTACATTGTTTAGAAAAGCCCAAGGGCGAGTATGAATTGCGAAGAATTCTGGTTGAGCATGGTGTTGATGTTTTCAGAAAAATCTGGGGTAGTGATTGGGGCAGTAAGTTCCTCGCAAAATCACCCCAAGAGCTTGCATGGAACCTTTGGGAAGTATTCGGTGTAGATATTGATCAAGCTCTCAGGAATATCGGTATGCGAGGATTAGTTCTTATGGTGGATGATATAGATCTTAATCCAGCAACATATTTCAATATTCTAAGTGTTAAGGCATACAGTAGTTTAACCTTATTTATTACTGCAATGAAGAATTCTTATCCTACTGGTGGTATTCCCCTTGAGATAATTCCGTTAGAACCATTATCACTTCTTGAAAGGAGAGCTTATCTTTATTCACTTGGGATCGGAAAACGGATTTCTCAACACAAAATAGAACACAAGCAATGTTATACTTCCATCGATTATCCTATAGGAGTGATAAAATATAAAAAAATTATTGAAAAAGATGAATCTCTTCTAAAGGTTCTTGAAGCCTTAATTGCCACACATAGACCGTCTTTTGATGTGATTCGGCAACTTGTTGGTGGTACTGAGGGTATTAAATTCTTTATGAGTGAACCAGCTCTTGTGGATTTAATTGAAAAGCGTGACAGGACTCCCTGGAGGTTTGTAATTCGTCCTAGAGCAAAAAATTGGATTCTATCAATATTAAACAGAATTCCCAGATATAAGGAGACATATGGAGATGAGTTGAATCGATTGACAATTTATGCAAATACAGATTTTAATTCCGGAATGCCTATGTTGTACTGGTATCTTCGGAACGCCGTTTCCAGATGGGACTTGGGCAGTGCTATTGACGGAATTTATGCAGCTGATGAAGTTTCAGATAATAGCAATCATAAGGAATTCAAATTGTATAATCGATACATTCTTCTTGATATAATGAGACCCACATTTAATCGAGAGAAATTACTAAAATTTGCAAGAATGAGATTACTTTGGAGACAACATGATGATGAGACTATCGATCTGTTAATTTCAGCAAAGTGCTTTCTTGATGCGGGAAGAAATCAATCTGCAAGAATAATTGCTGAGCATGTTCTTCGCGTTTTTTCCTCTATGGTTTTAGATAGCGGAGGAAGAAATCCAGCAGCAGTATTATTAAGAGCCGAAGCTAACAGAATTTTAGGAATGGCTCAAGCTAATTTGGGTGATCTAACCCAATCTGAGGTTACTCTTAGCAGAGCTGTTGAGGCTACAATCTCTACATTTGGGATGTCAACCGCTTTGGCTGATGAAGCACTTCTTCTAAAAATCCGAATTCTAAAAGACTTGAGTACAATTTATTGCCGAATGGAGCAGTATAACAAAGCCTGGAATTATGCCAGAAATGCGATAGAATTAGCATTGGGTTTACTTAGTGGTGCGGAATATAGAGTAATTCCAATTATAAATCGAATATTTGAGATTTTCTCTTTCATTATGCAACAACGATTGTGGATATATTCAAAAATTGAGGTTTTGAATTGGCTTAAAAGAGTTCAAGATATATGTGAAAATAACTGGAGAATTCCAGGTGTGGATACAATTGGTATTACCCTAGCCAATTTCTTGCTATATAATTCTAAACTATTGCTTAATTTCGATGAATACGAGGCTTCACAAAAATATACCACAAGATTTGAAAAACTTCTTCCAGAATTAGGGGAAATGTTTCACTGGAGGGCTAAATTATGGCGAAAACTCTCTCTTAAACAAAAATTAATCAAATCTGAGATATGCAGTGGACTCGGAAACCCAAAGGATTCCCTTGAACTCGCTACAGAAGTAGTAGAAATAATTGACCTCTGGAATCTTGCTGAAATAAAACCTGAATATTTAGCAAAAGCTAGAATAATTGGTGGATTATCTTTGGCTAGATTAGAGAAATTTGACAACTCGATTGTGTGGCTTGATGAGGGTACTAAGCTCTGCGAAAATATCATAGAAAATAATCCCAGCAATCCGAATTTTTTAGAGATATATGCTCTTTGTGCTGACGCATATCATGAAATGACTCGAATAGAATTGCATCAAAGAAAATATCAATTGGCAGTCGAGCATGCAAAAAGAGGAATAGAAATCAGACGTCTTTTGATTAATTTAACTAGTTCACCAGAATTGTATATACACACTGCAGAACTCTATACACTTCTTCTTGAAGCATTAAAAAGTTTAAAGGAATACACTGTTGTTGCAAAAGAATTCGATGATACTGTCAAGATTATACTCGATGGATGCTTATTATTAGGTGACGAGAGGAAAAGGTGTATTAGAATTGCAGAAGGCCTTTTCAAATTTGGCTTAGAGTTAATTTCGGAACCTCAATGGCGGTCCAAACCGGAGAATTTGCTTTTGCTTTTATCACTATATCCTCTCTTAAATCGTCAAGAATTGAAATATGCAGCGAACGATATTATAAGAAATCTAGAGAAAGCAGAAATGTCAGAAGAATTATATGATCGTTTAGGTCAGGTTAAAGAACTCATTGACGGAGATATTAAATAGTTAATATGAATACAATTTCATATAAAATCGATACTCTTAGGGAAAAAATCTCGGAAACAGCCTTGAGGTTAGGCAGAAATGTCGATGATATAATGCTGGTTGCCGTGACTAAACATGCAAATGTAATCGATATCAGAGAAGCTTACAATTCAGGACAGAGAGATTTCGGAGAAAACTATGTCCAATCGGTGCTACCTAAAATAGAACAACTGCCAGATGACATTAGATGGCATTTTATTGGTCGATTGCAGAAAAATAAGATTAACAAAATTCTTGACAGGTTCGTTTTAATTCATACCATTGATTCATTGGAAATTGCAAATGCTCTCAATTCTCGTGCTAAGATTAAATCAATCACTCAAGACATTCTTATCGAAGTTAAAACAAGCAATGAAAGCAGTAAGCAGGGAATTCCTCTCAGTAATTGTATTGAATTTGTACGTAAAATAATTGACAACTACGAAAATCTAAATTTGAAGGGTTTGATGACTGTGGCTCCGTTAACTCACCAATGTAAACCTATTGAAAAGAGCTTTGGAGCACTTAGGGTATTGCGCAATGATTTAAGTTTGCATGGAATTGAGTTACCTGAATTGTCCATGGGTATGTCGCAGGATTGGTCTATTGCAATCGAATATGAGGCTACTATTTTGCGAATAGGAACTGCAATTTTTGGAAGCTAAGATTTTTTGTTTATTGGAATTACAATTGAGATATAGTTATTATAAATTAAGTTACAATTTTCAAACAGAAATTATTTCGAAATTGGTTATACTAATCGGTTTTGGAAGCATAAATAACGGAGTTAAATAATATGACAGGTTTCTTACAGTTCGTGTTGCATTCTCATCTTCCATTTGTTCTTTCCCATGGTCGATGGCCTCATGGTGCAGACTGGATTTTCGAAGCCTCGGCAGAAACATACATACCCTTATTGCAAAATCTTCATAAATCTAAACAGTTAGGCACACCATTAAAATTCACAATTGGAATATCCCCAGTTTTACTAGAACAACTATCCCATCCTTCCTTCTCTGAGCAATTTTCTGAGTATCTGAAAATGAAGATTTCTTCTGCAGAAAATGATAAGAAATATTTCAATGAGATTAGCGATATTCAGAGACTTAATCTTGCCAATATGTGGGAAAAATTTTATACAGATGTGCTAAGATTCTTTGAATCAATTCAGGGAGATATAGTTTCTGAATTCCGACGGTGGCAGGATTCGGAGTTTATTGAGATAATAACCTGTGCTGCGACACACGGTTACCTGCCACTTTTAGGAACAGATAATTCCATTTATGCACAGATTGCGGTTGCGAAGAAAGTGCATAAAAGGCATTTCGGCGTGGATCCAAAGGGCATATGGCTTCCGGAAGCTGCATATAGACCTGGATATGAATGGATACCTCCTGTGGGGAACGACAAGACACCACGACTAAGAAAAGGTATAGAACAGTTTCTTTATAACTTAGATATTCGATTTTTCGTTGTAGATTCGCATTTGCTGAAAGGGGGAAAGGCAACTGGTGTATATATAGATAGATTTGAAGCTTTGAAAAAATTGTGGTCGCAATTTGAATCCCAATATGTTCCCCGCGAGGAAGTGCCTCGATCGCCATATAAGCCTTACCTTTGTAGTTCTACTAATGGTAAATATGCAACTCCTTTCTTTGTTCGCGACCCAAAATCTGGTTTGCAGGTTTGGAGTGGTGAATGGGGTTATCCTGGAAATCCAGCTTATTTGGATTTCCATAAAAAGCATTTCCCGGGTGGACACAGATACTGGCGAGTTACGGATGCTAATGCTGACCTTGCAGATAAAAATATTTATAGACCGGAATGGATCCCTAATGTTATTGCAGAACAAGGATATCATTTTGTACAGTTGTGTTCCGAGATAATCAGAGAAAACGCTGCTAATCTTAATCAACCTCCTATAATCACTGCACCTTTCGATACAGAACTATTCGGGCATTGGTGGTTTGAGGGTCCTAGATGGCTTCTTGAGGTTGCCCAAAATATAGCTAAAAACGAAACTCTTGAAATGTCTTGTGGATGGGAATTCCTGGAGAAATTTCCGCCAGGTGAAGTTGTTGAACTTCCTGAGGGTTCGTGGGGTCAGGGTGGTTTTCATTACATATGGCTTAATAGCTGGACTGAATGGACATGGGAAAAAATATATGAAGCCGAAAAGATCATGGTTGAATTTGCGAATAAGTTTGAAGATAGAAGGAATGATGACGGGCTTCATAGGGTTCTTTCACAACTTGGGAGAGAGCTTTTACTGCTAGAATCCTCAGATTGGCAATTCTTAATAAGCACCTGGTCTGCAAGGGATTATGCTGAAAATAGGGTTTCGTTCCATTGGGAAAAATTTAACGAAATAAAAAAAATCGCAGATATTCTTATGAGTGGTGGGCAACCTTCCAGCGGGATGTGGCGAGAATTCGAACTTATTGAACTTCAGGATGATATCTTTCCTGAATTAGATCCTACTCTTTGGGCTGATAGCAATTTAAACTTTGAAGAAAAGGAGTAATTGTGAGTAAGCAATATATATCTTCTGCTTTGATAGCTGGTAGTATTGTAGCATTACTTTCAGCAATACCTTTTGTCAATTCCTGTTGTTGTTTATGGCTTCTTGCAGGGGGATTCTTTGCTGCACATTTAGTTAGGAATGATATAGGTTTAATAACTTCTGGAAGCGGTTTCCTTTCTGGATTATTTGCTGGTATTTGGTCATCTATACTTTATACTATACTTAATACACTCATGATGATTATCAGACCTGATGCTGCACTTGATGCTATCTATAAAGGCTTTGAGACCGGACCGTTTAATCTACCCCCTGAAACTTTAGAGTTGATATATGAGTTAGTAAGCTCACCATTATTAAATTTCGGTATTCAACTGGGAATAAGCATGATAACTTTTCCAATATTAATGGGATTAGGTGGTTTGATTTATGCATTAATTTTTAAAAAAAAGAAAGCTGAGACGGATATAAAACCGACACAACAGTTTCCACCAGAATAAATTCAATCGAAACCGGATATAGATTCAGAACAGCCACCTACATTGCCAACATCTAACGATAACAAAACTTAATACTATAATTTATTTTCTCATAACTTTATTCAATAGAAAAGGGCAGGAATAAACCTGCCCTACTTTATTAGAGGAATCTAATTTAGTCTATTTTAGCGGTTTTTGTAATGGAAATAAAATTACATCTTTAAGGGAATAGGTATTAGTTAATATCATAACTATACGGTCAATGCCCATTCCCATACCTGCTGTAGGTGGCATTCCATGCTCTATCGCAGTGAGGAAATCCTCATCCATAACCTGTGCCTCTAAGTTGCCTTTTGCTCGAAGTTTCATCTGCTCTTCAAAACGTGCACGTTGATCGATTGGATCGTTAAGCTCTGTGAATGCGTTGGCAATCTCGAAACCATACCAGAAAAACTCGAATCTCTCAACAATACTCTTTGTTCCTGACTTTCTCTTTGCCAAAGGTGACAATTCTAATGGATAATCTATTATAAATGTAGGTTCAATAAGAGTGCGTTCTACTCGCTCTTTGAATATTTCATCCACAAGTACGTAATCAGAAGCCTTTGGGTCAAATTCGATATGTTGCTCAGTAAGATAAGTTGTTAGTTGATTTCTTGTGGCGTTCCTGAAATTTCTTCCAGTTCTTTTTTCAATAATTTCCCAAAAAGAAATTCTTGCAAATGGTTTTGTGAGTTCAGTTGTAGTTCCCTGATAATTTATTTTTAGAGTTCCAATGGTTTTTTCAGCGATGTATTTAACAAGGTTTTCTGTCAAATCCATCATATCGTTATAATCTGCGAATGCTTGATATATCTCAATCATTGTGAACTCAGGATTATGCATCCTGTCAATACCCTCGTTGCGAAAATCCTTACCGATTTCATAAACTTTGTCTATTCCACCTATAATTACTCGTTTCAAATATAGTTCGGTGGCTATTCTGAGATATAATTTCATATCCATAGCATTGTGGTGCGTTTCAAATGGCTTTGCAAAAGCTCCGCCATATAGGCGTTGCAATATTGGAGTCTCTACCTCCATATATCCCAGTGAATCTAAATAATTGCGTATAGTGGATGTAATTTTTGCTCGGGTTATAAATCTCTCTTTCACTTCGGAATCCATTAACATATCGAGATAGCGATATCTGATTCGCTTATCTTCGTCTACTAACCCATGCCACTTTTCAGGAAGTGGTAATAATGCTTTTGAAAGCAATTTCAGGTCTTCGATTAGAATAGTTTCCTCTTCTGTTCGAGTTCTAAATAGCGTGCCGGTTATCTGTAAGAAATCTCCTACATCAATCATTTTTTTAAACAGGTTATACTTATCTTCACCAATTAGGTCAAGCTTAGCATATATTTGAAAGGATGCAGAACAATCCTTAATGTGAGCAAAAGCACTCTTTCCATGAAGTCTCTTTGAGATAACTCTACCACAAACCGTTATAGTTTTTTTAGATTTGATAAACTCCTCAAACTTTTCGAGAAGACTTTTTAGAGTCATATCCGATTTTGCTCGAGCAGGATATGAATCTATGCCCATTTGAGACAATTGATGCAATTTATTAAGTCGGACGGTTCGTTCATTTGGTGGATTGGTTTCCGTACTCATTTCCACTCCTTTCTTTCTCAGGATTTTATGGAATATTATAAAAGTAACAAGAAAAATATACAGTATTTAAGTCCGCGTTCAATTACATATTCGTTAGGTTCAATATTAAAATTTATATAATTCAAAGCAATCTATAAGAGAAGTTGATCGAATAGTATCCACATATGTGCAGACTTTTAGTTAAGATTCAATTGAAATGAATTTAATTCAGAAAAAACATTAGCATCGTGTAATGCGTCTATTAGGATAATCAATTGGTACATATATATTGTCGAAGCAGATTAAAATTCGAGAATTACTAAAAAATTTTGCATTGTAAAGTTATTTAAATCTTTATAAGAAGAGAATGACTTCTTAATTACTAAAAATAATTTAATTAAATCTTTGAAATAAAAATTCTAATATTTAATTTTTTGTATAATAAAAAGGGGGAATCAATATGAGGGAAAGTATTATATATGTTTGGGGGTTGTTGGTTGTACTTTTATTTACATCTTTTGGAAATTGCATTTCCATTGAAGGTGTTTTAGATCGAATGAGCCATGGAACATATGGTGAAACGGTGGGTAGATACCTTTATGTTCTTTCGACTAAAATCACAATATATGATGCTTCAGATTCGGTTAACCTCGAAAATGTTAGTTCAATAATAATACCTGCTGCTGAAATCAAATCATTTCAAATTAGAGATTCACTTTTGTATATGGTGGCATCGGATGACAAATTTTACATTTATTCATTAAGAGACACTGTAAATCCAGTAGAGAAATCTCACGTAGATTTGCCCAGTTATGCGGGTCGAAACGTGGTTACTTTAGTGTTAAATGGTGATTATGCATATCTACCTGCGCGAATAAAGGAATTACAAATTGTTAATATTTCTAATCCATCCTCGCCAGTCTTGGTTGGGGAATATGATTGTGATCAACCTCGAATGGCTACTGTTTACGAAGAACAATTGTTTGTCACAAAAACTAACGAATTAATTGTGTTAAATATTTCATCTCCCACATCTCCCACAGAAGTTGGAAGGATTCCGATTGTAGGTTCGGTGCATCAAATTATGACTAAAAATGAAAGATTTTATATGCTCGTCGATGACACAGTAAAAATGTATAACATTTTAAGTGATAGAGTACCCAGATTAGTGAAATCCTTAGATATGCAAACTGCAACAAGGAAACTAATAATCCGTGATGATGGCACAGGATTGTTACTCTGCGATACGATGCTTACATCGATCATCATTCGATCAGATACTGCTTATGTTATTTCGATAAAGAACTTGAGATCAGGAACTGGGAAAGACATTGTGCTAAAAGGTGAAATTGCTTTTGCGATTACAACTGACCTCTTACATACTTTCGATGTTTCGAGAGCTATATCATTAAGGCTTTTAGGGACGTACGGTTTTACATTTCAAAAGATGAAAATGTGGGGACCGTATGTTTATGTATTGAGTAAAAAAGCCCGTAACGGATACTTAGGTACGATTAATATAAGTGATAAAAGTAATCCGTTTTTTGAGAAAGTGATACCGATATTAGGACAACCCATGGGAATTGACATTACAGATACTTTTTTGTATTTCACTAATGCCACCGGTAATGGGATTCAAGCGTTATATATTCGACAACCGTCAAATCCACAAGTATTAACCAGAATAGATACGAAACAACCGATAAATACAATGGATATTCAGAACTTCCTTCTTTATGCGATAACCAATGATTCTATGTTATTATTGGATGTAATACATCCATTAGCTGCCACAATATTATCTAGGATACCGCTTCGGGGTGTTCCGTATCCCACAGCCAGCAATGTAGTTTCCAATAGCGGAATTGTGTATGCAGCGCTTTCCAATGACATAAAAGCAAAAATATTCATAATCGACGCTTATAATCCATGGGGACCATTGATTTCTGACTCATTAGACGTTACTACACCGGGTGAGGGTTTCATTTCGGAAATGGTTCTAAGTGATGATAAACTTTTTCTCACGAAATCAAATACTGGTCTACGTATTTATGATATAAGTAATCCATTTGTTCTAAACGAAATTGCATCTGAATCATTTAATTTCCTAAAAAATATTTATATATGCGATTCTATTATTTATGCTGTGAATGATGACGACTTTCTATTAATAAATTTTGCAGATTTAGGGGATATAAGGATTGTAGAATCGTATAATTTGCCGTATACAGAATTTACTTGGGGAGATGTATATGTCAGACCGCCTTATGCTTACGTAGCAAATGGTCCTTTTTTCTATATTTTCGATGTTTCCGAATATTCCGGAATTTCAGAGGAAAAGCTGCGACCCAAAACACCTGAGATTTATTCATTCCCAAACCCATTTAATGCTCAATGTGTAATAGATCTGTCCTGTTTCAATGAACCCATTGTGATTGAAATTTTCACTACTGATGGTCGATTAATTAAAAAGGATAATGTGAGTGTTCCGGGGAAATATATTTGGGAAGCCGAAGGATTGAAGTCCGGGATATATTTTGTTAAAGTAAATAGCAGTAATGAAACGGTGATGTCAAAAATAACATTAATTAAATGATACTGCTGTCAAAAATGATTTCTCCACTAATCAATTTATGGAGGATTCTAAATAGCTTACTTAAAGGTATTTAAACTATCTTCAGCTACTGTGAGACTATCTATCTTAAATTATGTTTTATATTACGTTATATGACTTTTTAGGTTAGAAGATGAGAATCATGAGTTCCCCTAATTTCCTTCGTCGAAATGAATAAAAATATTCACCATCTTCTTATGTCATGATTCCTATTAAATTTAAGTATCTTTATAGGCTCGGTTCCTCGAAAATTTAAGCCTGTTAACATAACGCATTAATTTACTTTATGCATACTCACCATCACAGATCGAGTGCTTTTCGATTGGGATACTTATTTTTTCAACTGATTATAAGTATGAGTCAATTAATAAAATTATTGTCTAATAATATCTGAAACAGAAGTTAGACATTTGTAACATAAAAATCCGGAAAATCATATTAATTTATTAAACCGCACTTTAAATGCACTATTCCATCATCGGTATTTTCACGTCTGCTTTTTTGGCAAATTTTATTGCTTTTTCATAACCTGCATCTACATGTCTTGCAATACCAGTTCCCGGATCGTTCGTAAGTACTAATCGGAGTCTTTCGTCCATCATTTCTGTTCCATCTGCAACGATGACTTGCCCAGAATGAAGGCTGTAACCTATTCCAACTCCGCCACCATCATGGAATGAAACCCATGATGCACCTGAAATTGCATTAAGTCCAAAGTTTAAAAGTGGCCAATCAGCTATTGCATCTGAGCCATCTTTCATATTTTCCGTTTCACGATTTGGTGATGCCACAGAACCGCAATCCAAATGATCTCGACCAATAACGATCGGAGCTTTAACTTTTCCTTCTCGGACAAGTCGGTTAAACATAAGTCCAGCTTTGGCTCGGTCACCGTAACCCAGCCAGCAAATACGGGCAGGTAATCCCTGAAATTTAACTCGCTCTTTTGCCAAGGTAAGCCATCGATTGAGAAGCACTTTTTCGGGGAACATTTTTAATAACTCTTCGTCGATTGTATAGATGTCCTGAGGATCCCCTGATAATGCTACCCATCTGAAAGGTCCTTGACCTTTGCAGAATAGCGGTCGAATATATGCAGGTATAAATCCCGGATATTTCCATGAACCGTCTATATTTTTAATTTCATTTTCTCTTATAAATCCACCCTCGAGTGCATTTCCGCGAAGATTGTTGCCATAATCGAATGTTTCTGCACCTCGTTTCTGTAACGTCATCATAAGTCGGACGTGTTTAGCCATCGTTTTGAAAGAGCATTTTAAATATTCCTCAGAGTCCTCATCACGAAGTTCGATTGCTTCTTTGTAGGTTGTATTTTCAGGAACATACCCGAAAAGTGGATCGTGTGCTGATGTCTGATCGGTTAGCAAATCTGGTGTAATGTTTTTATTAACAAGAGCCTGAAGCAGATCCACAATATTTCCATGCCAGGAAATGCTCTTTGCAATTCCATTTTCTTTATATTCGACAGCTCGTTGTATTGCTTTATCTAAATCGATTTCGAGTTCATCGAGGTAGTTAGATTCTAATCTACGTTCAATCCTATGTATATTAACTTCAGCGGCAAGATAAGTAGCATTATTCATGGTAGCAGCAAGTGGTTGAGCCCCAGACATACCTCCGCATCCTCCAGATACGATTAATTTGCCTTTTAGATTATCTGTACCGAATTTTTTTCTGCCTGCTGCAGCAAATGTTTCGTATGTGCCTTGAAGTATCCCTTGTGTGCCAATGTAAATCCATGAACCTGCGGTCATCTGACCATACATTATCAAGCCTAATTTATCGAGTTCATTAAAATAATCCCAATTAGCCCAATGAGGTACAATGTTTGAGTTAGCAATGATTACTTTCGGTGCCCATTTGTGAGTCTTAAAAACACCCACAGGCTTACCAGACTGAACCAGCATTGTTTCATCGTCTTCAAGTTCCTTAAGAGTGCAGATTATTGCATCGAAACATTTCCAATTTCTTGCTGCTTTGCCTGTTCCGCCATAAACTATTAAATTCTCGTAATCTTCGGCTACTTCTGGATCAAGATTATTCATTAGCATCCTCATTACTGCTTCCTGCTGCCAACCTTTACATGTTAATTTTGTGCCTTTTGGGGCATGAATTTCGCGTTCCATCTTTTAACCCTCCTTGTAATTTATTTATTGTATTAGGAACATTCTAAAAGATAAATAATTGATGAAGTTAATTCTATTCACAGAATATACTCAATACTCTTAATAATTTAAATTAAAAAGTTGTATGTTTAGAAATTAGTAACCAATACTAACGTCTAAATTAAATCTCAATGAAGTTTTAGACTCTTTAATATATAATATTTCCAAATCAATCTTCTCTTTGTTCTTGCCAAAAAATTAATAATAATATATTATAAAAATTGACGAGAGGAAGTATATGAAGCATTTGATATTTACATTATTAGCAGTTTGTTTAATATGTGTTGTTTTTGCGCAAATCGAGGATAGATCGTTTGGGGGTGTTCGAGATGAAAAAGCCTATAGTATCCAAATAACAGATGGTGGTATGCTATTGTCAGCTGGATATACAGAATCTTTTACACCTTCTGGAAATGATAAAGATATGTTTCTTGTTAAAACTGATCCTATTGGAAGTGTTTTTTGGTTTCGTATTTACGGAGATAAAGGGGATGATATTGCTTATAGTTTAGCAAAAACAATGTCTAACAAATATCTTATAGCTGGGGTAAAAAATTTACATTATGATGATCTTAGTGCGGAATTTGTTGGGAGTGTTTATGTTGTTTGTGTCAATCAATTTGGAGACTCACAGTGGACTTCAATTTTCCATTCACCTAACCTTAGTTTCGCCAATTCTATAAAAGCAACGAGAGATGGTGGATCAATATTAACAGGTGTTGTAAACCAAAGATTTGATCGTGCAATTAATGGTTATGTTAGTTATTTACTTATTTTAAAACTATTCCCAGATGGAAGTGTACAATGGGTTCAAACATTTGATTGGCCGTCGGCATTGGTTGTTGGGACAGATATCATTATCAAAATTGGAGGTGGATATTTTGTAATCGGTTACTTTTTAGACCAGTTAACAAAAAACTACACTGCTTTGATTTTACAGATTAATGATGAAGGTGCTTTCACAACTCACCCAAGGATTTATGGTGGAAGAGGAGACAGGATATTTTACTCAGGAATACCATTGCCCGATGGTGGAATGATTATTGCAGGATATTATAATACATGGGGACCTGGCGAAGGTGACGCCTGGATTATGAAAGTTACTCCAGAAGGTGATTCAGTTTGGACAAAAAGATATGGTTCTCCTGGGCAGGAGGAATGTTTTTACGATGTTGCTTCATCATCTTTAGGTGGCTCTTTTGTTTTCGCGGGTGTTAAAGATAAATTTGGAATGTCTGGTGCATATTTTGTAAAAACGAATGACGACGGTTCCATTATTTGGGAATTTACAATGGGACCACCATTCTCAGAAGTACTTCGAGATATAGCAGTTTTTAGAGATAACAATTATGTTTTCGTTGGATCCACAAATTCCTATGGCTTAAGATGGGATTATTATTATTTGCGTTACATGTTTTAATATTATTCTGCTAAATTATTTTTCAACTATACAAAGTTATATGATTTTTCAGCATACTTTCACAAAGATATTCTGTAGTTATCATATTTATTAGAAATGAATTATGATTAAAACTTTGCATTTTAGGCTTTGTCTTTGAGTTATAATACAAATGGAGGGGAATTATGAAATATTTAATATTTTCGGTTTTGTTAATAATTTTTGTATTCTCCTTAACAATTGCTGACGATGACCCCTCAAAAATATTAATCGTTTACAATACAGATTTCCCCGACAATAATGATAATGGTATTGGCGATTCAGAAGAGACAGCGATGTACTATGCCAATCTAAGGAGTGTCCCTTCGTCAAACATTCTTGCTATTGCTACGATTAATGGTTTTACTTATTCAAACTGGAAAGATTTCTATAATCAGCTTGTTATACCTATTATGGATAAAATAGATTCATTAGGTGAGTCTAATATTTTCTATATTTTACTTTCATATGGTATTCCAGCCAGAGTTAGAACCTATATGGATACTAATCGCACAAGAGGTGTTGATAATATGTTGTATGTTCCTGGTCTTTTGGATTCTGCAGATGGTCACTTAACTACATGGGGGTTAATTAATTACGTTTATGGTGAAAGTTCCCCTTCCGTTGGTTCAGATAAAGGTCATTTTCGTGGAACTGAGACATATGGTGGGAAAAGATTGTTTTTGGTTACAAGATTAGATGGAATCAATGTTGAATATTGCAAGGGTTTAGTAGATAAAGCCTTGTATGCTGAAAAGTATATAATATCTGATTCAGGTTATTATAACGGTATAGGATACGTAGACTCTAGATTTAGCGAATATCCCGATTCTATACTTCTAAGTCGATATCCATTTGGATATAACAGTTATGCTCAGGTGGATTCATCCATTGCATTTGGCAAATTCTTCATCGAAAATTCTTTTTTTAAACTTAAATGGGAGCCGTATGAAACTGAAATTGGAGAAAGCCTTGCAATGTTTTCGGATGGCTCTCCAGCGGATTCTGCTCCAAATGCACTATGGTATGGTGGATGGTATAATTACAATAGATATCAGGACAGATGGGAATGGATTCCGGGAGCTGCTGCATGTGATCTAAACTCAAATTCTGGTAATAATATACGCAATTCTGACACTCAACCTTTTCTAGCTAATGCTTTTAAAAGAGGTTTAACATGTGGAGCTGGTGTTGTGGCTGAACCATTTACAATAGGTCATGCAAGACCGGAAGTTTTCTTATATTATATACTTTCTGGATATAATTTTGCAGAAGCATCGTGTCTATCTGAACAGAGATTTATGTGGATGGGTATATACATTGGCGATCCGATATATAATCCTTTAAAAAGTAAATTGCTTGAAAAGGATACAATCTCACCACCACATCCCGAAATTCTTTTGCATTCGCACGATGATACCGCTGTCGTATCTATAGAGATTCCTACGTCAGTGGAATTCCCGGAATTAGTTATAGCTAGGGCTTTATATGGTCAAACCCGATTTTTGCCCTATGATTCAACTGATTGGACAGAACTTTGGCGAACTCGTCATAAATTTATTTTAGACGGTCTTATGCCTGACAGTATATATTATTTAAAGATTGAAATGGTCGATCCTGTTGGAAATGAATATGTTACACCTGGTGATTCATTTATATGTGGCAGAGATGGATTATTGGAAGTATACGAGATTGCTGAAAAGCCCGAATCGTGGCGAATCAATGCTTATCCTAACCCATTTAATTCTGCATTGCAGATTGCATGTTCATTCGATGCTGATATAATTATCCAAGATTTAACTGGACATATTGTAGCTCGGTTTAATGGCAAGGAAGTCATCTGGAAACCCGGTGATAACATAACTGATGGCATCTATTTAATTAAGGCTAATCACGAGAATTTCCAAATTTCGAGAAAGGTAATTTACTTAAAATAAAAAATTAAACCTTACGGTTTTCATGATAAACATGGAAAAGCCCATCCTAAATGATGGGCTTAATATTTTCACATTATAAATAAAAGACAAATGAAGTTTGTGAACGATCAGTTTCGAAAAGGATTATCTACTTTACTGTTTCTTGGATTTCTATTCGAATTTTTCCTGTTCTCGTTTCTCTAATTCTTTCTTTAAATCCTCATATTCTTTTTCATAAGACTTTTTATCATATAGATTTCCGAAGAAAACACCTAATCGGATATAAACACCACCTGTTTCAGATGGTTTAACCTTATACGAGAAAAGAGGATCTCGCTCAAATACGCCATCGCTGCCTGCAAATGGAGCATGGTAGCCAAAACCAAGTTGGATTGCGAAATTTTTCGAAAGGTTGAATGCGCCTGATATCTCTGGATTTAAGAAGTAGTATATTTCTTTCTCACCGTCGTTTTCATCGAGTTCGTCATCAATATAAGTAATATATAGCCCCATACCTAAACCTAAACCTGCAGCCACATTGAACATACCAAATTGCATGTAACCCTCGGGCATAAAAGCAAGTGCAAAATCGCCATACCCAACTTGACCCTCATCTGGTCCAGACCAAGGATCACCCGTATCGTATCTCCCGATTTTCATTATTCCACCAAGTCTTAAATATTTATTTACAATGGCAAGTCCTGAAAATTGAGCACAAACCATCTGAAAGTTGCTAATTTCCCAATTACTGTAATCACTAAAGCGATCTCTTATTGTTTCTGTTGCCTTTTCCGCTGGTTCAACTTTCATTTGGCGATACACCCAAAAGAAACCACCACCACCGCTGGCTAGTACTACTGTTGATAAAATCAAGATAATAAAAAACAATCGAGTGATATTTGGCATTTTTCCTCCTATGCAAAGTTTCGCAATAAAACTACCTGCAGTTTGCATGTTTTTCAAGATTTTTTTTTCAGAGGGTTGAACTACTTTTAATATTCCATATATTTTATTTATAATGGCTCTCATTGGTAGAAATATATTTTTTGGCTATGAACTCAAGGAAATACTATCATGCTTAAGTTTTGAGAATTCACAGGGCGAATATTTAGGTATTACCGGAAACAACGGTTCTGGCAAAACAACTCTATCTCTTGTATTAGCAGGAGTAAAAAAAATATGGTCTGGAACATTGGAGCTTGACGGTATTTCTCCTTTCATCGATGACGATTATTTCAACTTCAGACATAGAATAGGATATGTTTTCCAGAATCCAGAGGATGGTTTTGTGGCTTCGCAAATAAATCGGGAGATCGCTTTTGGTGCAGAAAATGCAGCTTTCCCATCCAGTGAAATTGAAAATCGAGTAAGGCATTTAATGGATCTTTTTGGATTTGAATCTCATTGTGGGTGTTCATCTCTGGAGCTTTCTGGGGGCATGAAAGCACGACTTGCAATTGCTTCTGCTGTTGCTTCGGGTGCAGATTATCTAATTCTCGATGAACCCGAAGCTTTCTTGGATTACCGTGGCAAAAAATCTCTTAGCGCCGCAATTAATGAAATTGCAGAGAAAACAGGTATAATTCACATAACTCAAAATCCAGACATACTTTTGAGATGCAAAAGGAAATTACTCATTAAAGATGGTATATTACATAAGATCGGTGGAACAGATTTAATATCAAAAGTTCAGGGTCAAGAAATTAGAACAAATCCAACAGATGAAACAGTTCTCGCGTTTGAAAATGTTAGTTTTGATTACATGAATATAAATGTTTTTTCGGGGATTTCATTTGCATTAAAAAAAGGTGAGGTTATAGGACTTGTGGGTGCAAGTGGTGAAGGGAAATCTACTGCTGCTCTTCTTTCTCTTGGTATATTAAAGCCTAAGACCGGTAGAATATTTCGATCAGGTCGAACTGGATTGGCGATGCAATTCCCTGAACGTCAGCTTTTTGCAAACTCATTATGGGAGGATGTACTTTATGGTCCTTCTTCACTTGGGATTTCCGACCCTCAAAAACATTGTAAAAACGCCTTAATTCTTTTAGGACTTTCTGAGGAAATGTGGAAAAAATCTCCATTCGAACTTTCTGATGGGCTGCAAAGAAGAGCAGGTATCGCTGGTGTTTTGGCAATTGAGCCAGATATCCTCATCCTTGACGAACCTTTTGCATCTTTGGATTATATTGGTAGAGAGAAAATATTTACTATAGTGCGTGAATTGGTTGATAGAAAGATTTCAATAATTATTATAACTCACGAAACAGACTTATTGTCAAAATTTGCAACTCGTTTTATTGCACTCCAGTCTGGAAAAATTGCTTATGACGGACCTACCTATAATCTTCTTAATAACAACGACTTATGTGATAGACTAGGAATTGCCCCTTTGAGGATTAATTCTTAGTTTGACGTTCTTGAATTTTTTTTTGAAGAGGAGAAATAAAAAAACAAAAAAAAATCACAAAATTCGTTGATTTATTTGGATTTTGCTCAATTAGCTTGACAAGTTTATCAAAGCATCTATTTTTAATTGGTGATATTACACGACTTGGGAGGTAAAATAATGTCATATAGGAAATTGCTGTTTATTAAAATTGCCTTGACTGCAATGCTTATTGACTTAATAGTCATTGGCTGCAAGCAAAGCGGTGATCCATATCCCGCTGAATTATTTAAAGTTTGGAATATCGATTCTCTTTTTGCAATACCTAATCCATTGAGAGCAGCTCGACAAGATAATCTTGTTTGTGCGAGGGTACGAGATTCGAAAGGAAATCTTATTAGTTCAACAAATACGGTTTTCTTTATTAGTTCAATGGGTGGTACAATATTAGATTCGTCACTTAGTGCATCACCCGATACACTTGGTATTGCATGTGTTTACATCAACTTAATCGGAAAGACTATCCCTTCGGATAGCTCGCTTACAGTAACTGCAACTGTTTATGGTCGAAGAGATTATAACAAATCGGAGGTTTTCCATATTGCTTCACAGGATTATTCACCACCAGAAAGCCTATTATTACGATTGGTTAAACAAGTATATGTCGGCAGTATGGATACTTCATTAATTGAAGTCTTAGTCAAAGATAGCGCTGGTGCTGGTGCACCCGGAGTAGAAGTGTCATTCAATGTTGAATCCGGTACAGCATTGATAACTAAAGCGTCTTTGATTACAGACCTTTATGGGAAAGGTATTCTCGGTGCATTAGACCCTGATATAGTAGAAACCCTTATTGTTAAAGGATTTATTTCAGCTGCACCCAATATTTGGGATGAAGTATTGGTTCCGTTTATAAAGCCTATATCTACCTCCGTAAGGATTGAAGTGTTACCAGATACTGCAATTGCAAACGGAAGAGATTCAATTAGAATTATTACGAGAGTTTATGTTTTGGAATCTCATATTCCCGCTCCAGATGGAATGCCTGTTTGGATTTGGGCTGAACATGGTCAACTTTTGGGTGCTATGTCTCTCAAAGAATCTCTTAATCAAGGAAAAACTAAGAGATTTATTTCTTCAATTGCAGCTCCGGATTCAATTTTACTGTACACTAAAGATGGTCAAGTTGAAGCGTATCTTCAAGCAGATATTACAACTGGTGAAGTCATGATTATTGCTCGGACAAATCCTTTGGTTGACACAGCTTACGTAGAATTTGTGGCTGGTCCACCAGCTCATATAGAGATTATAGTCGAGGATACAATACTTTCCGCAAATGGCGTCAGCACATCGGACATTACCGCTGATATTACGGATCGATTTGGGAATTCGATAGGCACAGGGAAAACAGTAGAGTTTGGAGTCCAACCAACAAATTTAGGTTTAATTAATCCCTCAAGTTTTATTACAACACCACTTGGTCAAGCTTTTGCAATATTTACCGCTGGGAATAATCCAGGAACGGCAAGGATATCCGTTAAATGCGATGATGCGTACGAAACAACTGAAATAGAATTGATAGCTCGCGAACCAAAATTAATGACGCTTCAAGCAAATCCGAAATCTCAAATTGCCGATGGTGTTTCTACCGTTGAAATTATCGCCAAACTTATCGATTTATTCGGTAATCCTTTAGGTGCTGGTTTGCCGGTGATATTTCATTCTGTTGATACAGCTGACAGTCCTTATGGTGAAATAGATACTATTGCTTGGACAGATGATAATGGAACTGCACGAACAATGCTCATAACATCTACAAGAAAAGGTCAAGCTATTGTTAAAGCTATATATAATGGAACTTTAGATACGATCAAAGCTGAAACCAATGTTTCATTTACATCAGGAAGCCCTTTCCGAGTAGAAATAAATGCTGTTCCTGATACACTTTATGCAGGTGATGAAATCGTTAAATCGAGAGTAACAGTTGTTGTGTTAGATGAATTCGATAATTTAGTTGATCCTGCACAGACTGTTGAAATTAGGTCATTTAGTGGTGTAGTAATACCAACAACTGGGTTCACAGGAGATACGATATTATGTGAATATACTGCAGGAAGCACAGTAGGTATAGACACAATTATTGCTACATGCATTGCTACTGGTAGAGAATATATTTATCTTATTCCGCAAGAAGTGGCAATGATTACTGTATTTCCTGACTCAATTTCTCTTGTTGCGAATGGCGTTTCACAATCACGAATTAATGTTTTTGCACAGGATGCCTCGATGAATCCGGTTTCTGATGGAACACCTATTTATTTCTCAACAAATATAGGAAGGATTATCCCCATCGTCGAAACTACAGTAGACGGTTGGGCTGAAGTTACATTAACAAGTGGGACAGATGCCAGAGATACTGCATATATTGTTGCTTCTGCTGGTGCAATAGTAGACACGGGTATTATTTTTATGAGATCAGGACCACCTGGGATTATCACTGTTGTTCCAGAACGTGAGAATATAACTGCCAATGGCTTTGATACAACAACAATTAAGATATATGTTGAAGATGCTCATGGGCATCCTGTTGAAGATAACTATTTAATAAGCTTTGTAACTTCACTGGGAGCAATCGCTCCAGATTTCGATCGAACATATACTACCGCCGATACGAGCGGTTACATTGAAGCTGTATTCACTGCAGGCACTAATCCCGGTATTGCAATTGTAGATGCAAAATACTCTGATGTAACACCTGAAATTGTCGGTTTTGCACGGATAACTCTTAGCCCAGCAAATGTGGGTGAAGTAATGATTAACGTTAGACGTAGCGAACTTAATGCTGACGGTGTTTCGGAGACAGAGGTTTATGGTTATGTATATAATACTGAAGGTGCTTACATCGCAGACTATACTGTTGTTCGACTTCATATAAATCCAGAGGATTCATTCGGAATTTTTAGAACTGGTGTAGTAACAACCACCGACGGATATTTTTCTGACACGTACATTGTCGGTACTAAGACGGGTTTTGCATGGATTATTGCGGAAATAGGCGGTATTCGAAGAGATTCTGTTCGGGTTAGGTTAATTCCCGGGGAACCGTATACGATTTCAATGACTCCTGTTAATGGAACAATACCTGCAGATTCTATTTCTGTTGATACAATCGGTGTAGTTGCATTCGATCAATATGGTAATAGAGTTAAAGCAAATTATAGAATTGATTTTGTTACAAGTTTGGGTGAAGTATTCCCTGCATACGGACTCACGGATAGCACCGGAAGCACATATGTATTTATTCGTTCGGTGCGTAATGTGGGAACCGCGAGAATCACCGGTTCATATAATACCGACGTTGCAAGAGGTGAATGCACAGTTAACTTGACATCTAAAATTCCAGCTAGTATGGAAATGATTGCAAAGCCGCTTGAAGAAGACACTGATGGATTCCTTATTAGCGAAATTATTGCAAGGATATATGATTCTACCGGACATCCTGTTCCTGAAGGAATACTTATTTATTTCAGCGTACCTGATAGTTCTATGGGTTCAATTAACGCTATGGATTACACAGACGAAAATGGTGTAGCAAATGCAACTTTCAGAGCAACTAGGAAACGAGGAACTGTCGTTATTGACGGTGAAGTGAGTGCAACTGTTTATGATAGTGTTATTCTAGAAATTAAACCTGGGGAACCATATCTCATTGTTATAACTGCTGATCCTGAGACAATTTTAGCAAATAAACTTGATGAAAGTGATATTAAAGCTGAGGTTTTCGACAAGTGGGATAATAGAGTTGAACCAGGATTAAACGTTTCTTTCGAAGATCCAAGACTTGCGACAATTATCTTTAATAATCTAACAACTAATGATAGCGGTACTGTTAATAATATACTCAGGGCAGCAGATACAGCAGGAGTTACACAAATTAAAGCAAGTTGTGGTTCGGTATCTGGAATAACATCAGTTTATCTTAGAAAAGCTGTAATTGGAATGATCGATCTTACCGCAGATCCTAGGGAACTTAACACAGATGGATTCTCTAATTCGCTAATTACTGCAAGGGTTTATGACATTTCTGGCTCAGAAATTACCGAGGAAACACCAATTCATTTCTGGGTTGATACACTCAGTGCTGGAAGTATTCTGACACCTCGAAACACTACGGGCGGTACTGCGACCACTAATTTCACAATAGGAACTGAAGTTGGAGACGGCAGTGTGTGGATATTTGCCGGAGATTCTGTTGCTGGTGCAGCAACAGTAGTCGATTCGACGTTGATAACTGTTAATCCCGGTGACCCACACATAATTAACATATGGTTTGATTCTACACATACTCCACCGGAGACATTGTATGCTGATGGTGTCGATAATATAATGATTTATGCGCAGGTAACTGATCAATACGGTAATATTGTCGAACCGGGAATTGATGTTACATTCACAACTACTCTGGGATTACTTGGATCACCAGGTGCATCTTCTGCAACTGCAACCACCGATACATCAGGTGTTGCGCGTGTTAGATTATTTTCTAGTATAGATATTGGAACTTCATTGATTGAGGTTAGAGTGGGTGACGCAATAGCCTACAGTGAAATCGAATTTATACCTGTACAGGTTCAAACAGTTTCACTGACTGCAGGAAAACTTTCACTCGAGGTGAATGGCGAGGACGAAACTGATTTAACCGCAACAGTTTTCGGTCCCGGAGGAACGATGGCTTCTAACGGCACAAACGTTCACTTTTTCTTTACCGATAGTGACTATATCAGACTTATACCAGAGACTAAAACCACCGAGGATGGTGAAGCTCAAATTACAGTTAGAGCTGATACTCTCGCATCATCTGGGATAAGAGTTTATGCATACTCTGAAATTGACGGTTATACATCAGATACTACAAGTATATTATTTACCCTTAATCCGGGTGTGGCACATACTATAGAAGTCAAACCTGAAATTGATGATTCTGCAACGATCCCAGCAGATACTACCGCGAGGATGACGATTGAAGCTTGGGTGTTCGACAGGTTCCGCAATCATGTAGCACCATCTACCCCTGTGACATTTAGTACTACATCAGGAAAAATGAACGGTGAAGCCTCAACGGTTGTAAATACCGATATTTCAGGATATGCAAGTGCAATTTTCAATCCTACGCGAACACCAGGTATTGCCACAATAAGAATATCCGTTGGTTCAAGGATAGTTAATACTCAAGTTATAGTCGAGGAACTAGAGGGTAATCAAATAACTTTAACCACAGATTCAGTTAGATTGATTGCAAATGGACTTAATGAAGCAACTCTTGTTGCAAGTGTCTTCGATACAATTACTGGCACATATGTTTCAGATAACTCGATCGTAGCTTTTACTCAAGCGTTAGGACTGGAATGGAAACAGGGAGTATTAAATCCAAAGACCGTACGGACAATTGCTGGCGAAGCACAAACGAAATTAAAAGCACCCACAGCCTTAGGTAAGACAAGAGTTTACGCATACGCTGGAGCATTAGGTTCATCAGTTGTGGACTCGTTGGAAATTGAGTTTATTGCTGGTCCAGCAAGCAGAATTGTGTTTGATACTACTGCAATGGATTCTACTGGCGCTCTTTGCTTTAGCGCGGATGGCAGAGAATTTGAAATAAATGTTTTTGTTTATGATGACTATATGAATCCTGTAGCTCTTAGCACAGAAGTAGAATTTACATCGACTCGGGGAACTGTAGATCCGGAATTAGGATATGTGTCTTCGAATGATGGCATGGCATCGACTTTTATTAAAAGCAATACCCCCGGTTCAGGATCGTTTAATGCGAAAGTTTACGATGGATCTACAGTAATTGCGAGCGCTTCTGTGCCTATTAAATTCGAAGCAGCTGAAGGTAATTGGATTGAAATTGTATCCGATAAGTCTGAGCTAATAGCTAACGGAGTAGAGACTGCCACAATTACTGCAATATTAATGGACACATCTGGTGGTATGTTTACAACTGTTTCTGACGGTATTCCTGTTAACTTCATGTTGGACGGTCAAGGTTCGTTGAATCCGACATTTAAGCGCACTGAAGATGGCAGAGCAGAGATTACATATACTGCAAGTACTATTATTGATACGGTTACAATTTATGCAGAAGGTCCGAACGGAATCAAGGATTCACTGCAAATAATAATGAAACCAGGTGAACCAGAGCGGATTGAGTTTGTTTCTTCTCTTCTACATGATCTTCCTGCGAATTGCTCCGATACTCTTATGGTGTTCGTCGAAGTAAAGGATGGTCACGGTAATCGCGTTGGTCCCGGCAAAGGAATACAATTTGAAGCAACAATGGGCTCGATAACAAGTTTAAGTGCAACAAATGATACCGGTTTTGCTTGGACAATTTATACCGCAAGTTGTTCTGCAGGTGTTGCAGTAATTACTGCTCGTTATACAGAAGATCCAAGTGTATACAGCAATGCAGCTATATCTTTATGGCCATTAATTGCAGATTCTATTCAGCTTTATCCCTCGAGAAGGACAATTGTTGTTGGAGGTGCAAGCGCAGGAGAAGACGGGTACTCTCTTCTTGAAGCTAACGTTTATGATTCGACAGGTTCACCATTATCCGATAGAACTATTGTCTCCTTCGGGTCTTCTGGGGGTAGACTTAAACCTATTGTATCACAAACAATATCAGGTCAGGCTCAATGTACGCTTTGGTCTTCGATATATGTTGATACAATTGTTGGTATTGCAACTTGTGGTTCGGCATCAGATACCGATACAGTATATGTTGTTCCTGGAGATCCAAGGAATTTCAGAATTTTGGCTGAGCCGGATTCTGTTATGGTTGCAGATAGCAGGGACACAACGAGAATCTATGTTGAAGTTAGGGATCAATACGATAATTTGGTTAGTCCAGGAACTCCAGTAACCTTCAGCATTGAACCTGGTTCGCCAGGAAGTGTTCATGAGAGTGCTATTACTGATATAAGCGGTGAAGCTTCAACAATACTATTTTCTGGCTTAGTACCCGGTTGGTCACAGGTCAACGCGGAATCTGAGGGAGAGAGAACATCGATATTTATTCAGATCGTACCTACAGATGTTGGTTCGGTTATTGTGCGATTAAGTAGGTATACATTACCAGCTGATGGCGTTTCAACAGCAGATGTAATTGTTAGAGTTACTGATACTTTGAATTTCCCAGTTTCTGATAATACTCCTGTTTTATTAAGTGGATTAAAATATGGCATACTCGATGATTATACTGGACAGACTTCCAGTGGTGAATTCTCCACAGTTTTAACCGCTTTGAGAAGTGTGGGTGTGGATACTTTGATCGTTACTTGTGGTGGGAAAGCTGATACAATTGAAATTACATTTATTGCAGGTCCACCATTTAGCATTGTCCTTGAACCGAATAGAAGTGTTCTTCATGCTAATAATCTCGATACGACAATGATTACGGCAACAGTTTTCGACGAGGGTGGTAATACGGCTTCTGAGGGATTGATTGTGAGTTTCAGCCTTAATCCACCAGAGAATGGTTCTATATGGGCAAACGGTGTTACAGATACAAGCGGATCATGCGTAACAAAATTTACTGCTAAAACTATCCCTGGAAATGTTGCTATTCATGCATCGATAAGCGGTACATCTGCAGAAGGTGTTACTACAATTGAACTTGTTCCACCAGGACTTAAGGACATTGACCTTATTGCAGGAGACTTGACTTTGAAAGCAGATGGAATACAGACTACAACTTTAACTGCAGAAGTGCATGATAGCCTGAGTTTCCCTGCACCGGATAATACACCTGTTAGATTTGCCAAGACTGTTGGTTCTGTTTCAGCGAGCTTTAATCCCGCACTTGCCTGGACAAGTGACGGTACTGGTAGAGCTACCAGTATTCTCCGTGCTCCAATAGAGGCAGGTCCTTGCTCGATATACGCATTTGTTGATACAGGTTCTGGTATTATTTCAAGTGATACTCTTATAGTTCAGTTTACACCGGATGACGCTAACGATATATTATTCATGCCGACCAGTATTGAACTGTATGCTGATGGTTTAAGCGAATATGAATGTTCGCTCGAGGTTATAGATAGGTTCGGAAATAAGGTTTCAGGTTTGGAAGTCGAACTTGTAATGAATCCAGAAGATTATGGTTCTGTGGTTCCTTCGCTTATTGTGACAGACTCGATAGGCAGAGGGTATCTAAGAGTCCGTGCACCGAGAGTGATCGGTGACGCATATGTTCAGGCTACGATTACTGAATTGAGTATTATACGTCTATTTCCCGTTGAATTTATCGCAACGACAGTGGATACAATGATAATTTCTGCTACACCACCCAGAATTCCCGCAGATGGGGCTACTTCTACAGATATTAAAGTTACAGTCCTTGATAGTCTTGGAAGACCTGTCTCGGATAGTATTCTTGTAACCTTTGTTACAGATAAGGGTTATATTTTACCTATAGCTAAGACATGGAACGGTGTAGCTACAACACAACTCTTCTCTTCTGATTCGGCATGCACAGCACTGATTCAAGCGACCTGCCAGACTAAAACTGCTCAAGTACAGGTTATTTTCACTGCAGGTAAGCCAGATTCAGTGGAGGTTTATTTTTCCCAGGATTATGATACTGTGGGTAGCGGAACTATTGATTCTGTTTATGGAAAGGTTTTAGATTCCAGAGGGAATCCTGTAGGTGAAGGCACTCTTGTCGAGTTATGGCTAACGAATTCAAACGATCCGAGCGATCCGTGTGGAGGTGGGGGAGATATTTGTAGTTTAGGTGTTTTGGCAAGCAATTCTGTTCTGACTCGCGTAGATGGTTCTTTCTCCACGTATTTCACTCCGGGAACGAAAAGCGGGATTGTCTGGGTTTTCGCACAATCCGATGAAAAACTGAATAGCGATAAAATTAGAATTATGCCTCAAATTGCTCATACGGAAAGCATCGCTGTTAACAGAGACCATATTTATGTTAAAGGATCTGGTAGTATTGATCAGGCTGTTTTAACTGCGTATATATTCGATAGATATAATAATCCGGTGAAAGATAGCACAAAGGTTACTTTCTGGATTTCTAATTATCCTGGTTCTCCAATTTTAGAGAGAATGCCGTCATTAGACCCACATGTCCATTTGAATCAGCTATATAGTGATACTATTTACACCTTAAATGGGAGAGCTAATATAACAGTTCGATCAGGTAAAGCTTCTGGGGTGGTTCTTGTTCGTTCTATGCTTCATGATGGTTCGGGTATCGAATCTGAGGCACCGAGAATAACAATTGCAAGTGGTCTACCATATTTTATTTCTGTATCGAGAGTGGAATGTAATGTTCGAGGATGGGACTTTGATGGTGTTTCAAATGAAGTCCAAGTTAGAGTTTCAGATGCTATGCTTAATCCTGTACCTAATGCTGCTGTTTATTTCACATGTGACGAAGGGATGGTTATAGGTTCTGCTACGACTTCTGATGGTGAAGATGGAGAAGATATTGGTTCTGCAAAAACTACATGGTATTCCTCAGACCCGAGAGATGACGGTATCGTTATTGTTAAAGCCACGACAAGAGGTGATTCTACAACAAGTTGTGGTGGCATTCCGGGATGGGTTTGCGATAGTGTTTGGTTTTACAATTCAGGTCCGGCATGGGATATAATAGTTTCAGCATCACCTTCCGTTTTAGATGCGGATGGTTTGGATATTTCAGAAGTAACAGCATATGTTGAAGATATTAACGAAAATCCAGTAAAGAATGGCACGGATGTGGAATTTAGGACAAATTTGGGCTCATTTGGTGGAGAAAAGGAAATTACAGTAGGAACTTCCGGTGAATGTCTTCTTAGTTATGCAGATGTTACATACACAAGTCAAGTCGTTAATTTGGATGATTACTGTATGAATAATCAAGTGGCAGAAGCTGATATTACAGCACAGACGGAATATTCTTCCGATATGACAACTATAGACCTTATGGGAACAATATGCAGTGCTGCGAATTCTATTATTGATGCACCTGACCAAATTACATATGGACTAATGTTCTTTGCCTCTATTGCAGTGAAAGATGCATTTGGAAATCCGATTTGCAACAGTTTAGTTAAAATATTTTGGTCCGGAACTCCAGATTTTAAATCTACAAACGCGATTGGAATTGCATCTTTTACATTAACGGCACCACCTCCAGATACAGTTTCAACGATGGATTATCTACGCTTTGAGTTTGAGTTTGATGGAGATGAATGCAGTAAAGGAAAGTCGATCGAGTTTATTCCATAGATTAGTGAGTATTTGTATATATTAATTGTTTATATGTGAATTTGGATAATTTGTTTAATACCGGGAGGATACAATGAGATTTCTGACCATGTTATCAATATTGTTTATCATGTTCTCAGCTGCCGGTGGTTTGTCGTCTGCCAATCCAGCATACATAACCCCCGATAGAATGTTGCTAATGTCGTCGGAATACTCATATGATGTATTTCCTTTTGAAGGTAGTGCAGGGAATATCAATTTTTGGTCGCAAAGGCTAGCACTAAGATTAGCTCACAGCTGGTTTAAGCATTTGGAATTGGCTATTGTATTCGGTGGTGCCGATTTAAATGTTACTTACCCGGGTGAATCCCAATATAATGGCTCATGGGAGCTTTTGGCTGGTGCTAATGCTAGACTGGAGTGGGAAATTGGAACTTGGGGGAGAAGTAGAATTAAAACTTTGCTTGATGGGAAATGCATTTTGGTTAGATCATGGGGTGATGTAGAACTATTTAGTCAAAAATATAATGTGTTTTATAGTTGGAGAGAGTTTTCAACCGATGCTATTTTAGCCTTGAAATATAGAAACATAATACCATATATTGGTGTAAGAGCTATTTTCATTAATGCCACTGGAACCTGGCATGCTAAAGTTGGACTATCTCTGACAGGATACAAGAGTAGTATTAGAAGTTCTACAATTGTAAGACCAGTTATTGGTTTTAACTGGGATATAAAGGATAATTATGTGCTCGACATTGAAATCTTACCAGTTTTTTGGAAAAACAATCAGTATTCATTTTCCATTGGTGTTTCTCATTTTAATTGAGCTGTTTATTGTCGGGCAAGCGTTTTGTACATCACATTATGAATCGAAATTTTGGGAAGAACCTTCTTTTTCCGGTGTCGATTTTCTTTTACAAGCCGAATTATTAAAACAGCATGGAGAAATTGAGCAGGCTCTAGATATTTACTATATGCTTTTCCAATGGAGAGATTTGGAGCCTAAAAATTGGTCCGCAATACTTTCTGCACTTGCAGAATCTTCAAATTGCGGAGATTTCCCTGTGGAAACCCCATGGGGTAGATTGCTTTTTGCTCTTTGTGTATCGGATAAAAAATTTGATACTTCTATAGTCATTTTGCGTGATTTGACTCGGAATAAAATACCCGTCATAAGTTCTATCGCCGATTATTGGCGAGGTACCCTTTTTTTCCGTCATGGATTTTATGATTCGGCATATTCTGTTTTCATGTGTATGCTTCAAACCTATCCCGAAATACCTATTTTCAACGAACTTCTTTTCCGATTGGGATATATTAAATTTATAGAAAGTGAATTTGGAATATCCGATTCCTTTTTTGCTGAAGCTCTTTATTCAGAAGACAATGAAGATTTGCAATGGTGGAGAGATGAGGCATACTTTTTCAGAACGATATGTCTTGTAAAGCTTGGTGAACTCGATTCCGCTCGATTAGTATCATCCGCAATATCCTCTGACAGTCCGTATTTCACGAGAATATCTAAAATTATCGATGAATATGCAGATTCATTGTCGGTAGTAGAAAGCGAATCTATTCCTCGTGGAATTCAGACTGATCTTCTTATACAAAGAGGATGGAGAGCTATGGATAGACGTAAGTTCTCAAATGCCTTAAAATTGTTTGAGAGCGCCTCTGAAGCCAGTGATGATGTATTTCAAGAAGCAATAATATTTTCTGCCGAAGCTGCCTATAATGTTCAAGATTACACTAAGGCTCTTAAGTTATATGAGATGATCGATGATACTGTGTTTATTGATTATGCAATATGGGGTAAGGGATGGTCATTAATAAGGATTAGAAAATTTGAAGAAGCAAGATCGGTACTTAGAATGCTTGCTGAAAAGCCTTTTTTCCGTGATCATGTGAAATATGCTATTGCTAACTCTTATTTTCTTCAAAGAGATTACGGAACCGCAGAAAGACTATTCGAAGAATACTTTAAGGATTGCCAATTTAATTGTTCTCGAGCACTTTATAGGATGTTCCTTTCGCAAATATTTCTCAGAGAAATTGATAGAGCTATTGCTACAGCACAGCAATATGCGCTAAAATATCCAAGATCATCATCTACTGTTAGGTTGGGATTAATTCTTTCACAGAAGCTTTATGATGATGCAATGTATGAAGAAATTCTTGATGTTCCATTGAGAATTGCAGAGAGTTTTCAAAATGATGCTTCGGATTCTATTGTATTATATGCTGAGAAAGCAAAATATGCAATGGGTGTGTATGATGACCGAATTGAAATTTTTGATGGTTTCCTTAACATGCGTCCAGAAAGACAAACAGCGAGACTTTTAGCACTGGAAATTGGTCAACAGTTTGAAGGAATTGGAAGAGAGCAGGATGCAATATATCTTTATACAAAAGCTCGTTTTTTATCTACAAACAGCGATTCATTATGGGCTAAAGCCTTGCTTTGCTTAATTACAATTAATTTAAAAAAGAATGATACACTTAGTGCGTTAGATATTTTCGATGAATTGGTTGAAGTTATGGATTATCCGTGGGTGCCAACCGCAATGTTGGCTTTTGGCAGATGGCATAGAGAAATTGATGGGAATATTGAAAAGAGCATAGCTGTTTTGTCACAAATTAAGGACAAATACGTTGGAACCACAATTGCGGATTCTGCAATTCTTGAAATGGCTATGAGCTACAGTAAGATAGAGGATTATAATAAATCTGTTACGCTTTTAAATAAGCGATTAAGTAAAATAAATCCTGAAAATCCCTTATTCATAGATTTCACAGAGTGTCTAGTTAATAATCTGTGGAGTATGGGTTTAGGGGATTCTGCTGCAAGTATAACACTTAATATGTCAATAAAAAATTCGGATTTCGCTTGTAAAATACTAACTTATGGTTGCAATGAGTCTCTCGATAATGGGTATATAAGTAACGCATGTATTATGATGAGAGAAATTGAAAAGCTTGATTGTAAAAACCTTACACTGTCTTTTTTGTTCAGAATGGCACAAGCTTATGCTGCATTTGACTCATTGAAATCAGATGCTAATCGCTTGTTGAAAACTGTTATTGAAAATTCAAACGATGACATATTAGCAGAAAAAGCAAGAAAATTTCTGCTTATAAACTCAGATTAGAGACAATAAATATGACAAAAATAATAAAACTACCGGACGAAGTTGCAAACAGAATAGCTGCTGGTGAAGTTGTGGAACGTCCGGCTTCTGTGGTTAAGGAAGCAGTTGAGAATTCAATCGATGCTAATGCATCATTTATTGAGATTACAATTGAAGAGGGTGGAAAAAAGCTTGTTCAGGTTGTTGATAATGGCGATGGGATGGAACCTGAAGATGTGGTTCTTGCAATAGAACGACATGCTACAAGCAAAATTAAGGATTTTGAGGATCTTAATACGATCAATACACTCGGTTTTCGAGGCGAAGCGTTGCCATCGATAGCCTCGGTTTCGTTTTTCGAAATCGTTTCTCGTCCAAAAAAGAACGAGCTCGGATTCAGAATTATTATCGATCACGGCGAACTGATTGAACAAGGTGAGGTTGGGGCACAATTAGGCACAACTCTTGTTGTTAAAGAACTTTTCAGCAAAATTCCAGTCCGAAGAAAGTTTCTCAAATCAGATCGATCGGAACTTAATGCCTGTCTCGATTGGCTTACAAAAATTGCTATTGCTAATCCTCATATTACTTTCCGATTGGAGCATAACGGGAATGAGATGTTTTTTTTAAATGCAGCAGAGGATTATATTCAAAGGATTGAGCAGATTTTCGGACATGAGATAATTGAAAAACTATTGCCATTCGATAGTCAGGATGACGATTATATGATTTTTGGGTTTGCTGGGGATAGAACGCTTAATAGAACGAATTCAAAGGAGCAATATATTTATTTAAATAACAGACCTATCAGAAGCAGATTAATAAGTGCCGCCATTAAAAAAGCATATGCAGATTTTTTGCCTTCGAGAAGACACTCTATACTGTATCTTTTCATTGAAGCCCAACCGGAACTTGTCGACATAAATGTTCATCCTTCCAAACTTGAGGTTAGATTCCGGAGAGAAGAGGTAATTTTTAGAGTTGTATATAAAAACATAATTTTAGCTGTTGGAAATAAAGCATCTCCTGCAGTTCAACCGAGACCTTTGGTTTTAACTCCTTTTGAGAATACACAGCAAAAATTTGATTTTGTTATGGGAACCACACCAAAAACAACCTCTCTAAAGCCACAGCAGTTTGAGCAGGAAATACTCGAAGCAATTTCATCACTGGGTGATATTGACAAGGTTAGAACAGATTCGCAGCAAAGCTATTTACAGATTTCAGAGACTTATATTGTTGTACCCGCTAACGATGGTATGTATATAATTGACCAACATGCTGCTCATGAACGGATTCTTTATGAGAGAATATTGTCTGCATTTGATGGGGGAGATATTCTAGGACAAAGGCTTTTATTCCCTGAAGAATTTGAGATTTCTCTAAGTTGGATATCGTTTCTTGAGGATCGTTTGGAGCTTTTATCGTCGATTGGTTTTGAAATAGAAATCCAGCCACCCAATAAAGTTCTAATTAAATCTATACCACCATTCCTAAGATCCACAGATTACTCTGAAATTATCAGGGGAATACTTGAGGATATGTCAGAATACGTCACAGAGGAACCACCGGATATTATAAAAAGATTTGCAGCAAGTATTGCCTGTCATTCATCAATTAGGGCAGGTCAAAAACTGTCGCAGGAAGAGATAGAAGCACTTTTTGATCAGCTTTTCACGACAGATGACCCGTATCACTGTCCTCACGGTCGACCTTCACTTGTAAAATTTACCAGACACGAACTTGAAAGAATTTTCTTACGCACATAAATTCGAAAAGATTAATTATGTTTCAATGGAGAGAATAGTCTTGACATATTTTAAGATAGATAATATTTAATTATTGAACTACTTATCACAGATTATGTATGAATAAAATTTTGTTATTAAGAGAAAACCTAATTTGAAATAAAGGAGGCTTATTATGAATAAATTGTCAGGAGTTTATGTTGTGTGGTTTTGTGCTTTTGTAATCTTTGTGATATTTCTAACCTGTGTGAATTCACTATCAGCTTGGTCAAGCCCAAAAATACTGCTTGGTGACTCAGTTTTTGTCAAACATGCAGTAACATCCCCGAAACTTACAGGTGGATTCCCTTTTATAGGAACTGTGAACGGAATTAATGGGCTTTATTTAGCAATGTTTGGTGATTCGGCTGTAGATTCTTTGATTATTGTGGATACTGGGGATTCAATTTGGGGTTTGTCTCATAGTATTGATTTAATTCACTCTTCATCATGTGTCGTTGCTTATCGAAAGGGTGATACTGCTAAAGTTCTTATTTATTCATTTCCTCTATATGGTACATATTCTGATGATTATGTATGGTTAACCCAGACAATTGATGATGCATATAATTCAGACTTTTTTCAAACTAATAATGCCCATCTTTTCTGGTTGTCTAATGACTCGATATATAGATATGATTATAATATCGAGCGAGACTCTTTTGTTGTAAATTCTTGTGTTGAAGTAGATCTTCCTACTGATGCTTTCGATGTAATCATATTAACAGAAGATTTTATTCGTCGGAGAATTTTTGTAATAGGTCGCACTTTTGAGTATCCTTTACCTACTGTTTTTATAAAAGAAATCGATTTAGTCTCCCATGAAAGTGACTTTCTCCTCGGGAATTTGGCTGATCCTTTTGTTTCACAAGATATGGTTTTGTATTGTAGCACAATGGAGTTCCCCTATCATATTTTTGGGAAATCTTTGCTCGATCATGCATCCTGTGGACGTTTTATAAATATACATGACGATGACCATTCGAAGAAATTTGCACCTCGAGAAACTGAAGGGGTGTGGCATACAGGAAAGTATGAAGATGTTCTTGATTATTATCCTATTAATCTTGTTACTTTTTATGATGAATATGGAAACATTTTAACCGAGCATGGTTTAATCAGAGGATATCACATAGATGAAGTTCCTGAAACCATTGCAGTCGGAGTTAATCCTGTTGAAATTCACACAGCTTGTTTTTTGCGGGAAAGTGACGATCATTTCTTGAACAATCATTTCTGGATAATGTGGATCGATATATTTGGGAATTTTTGGGGATCTGTAAAAACCTGCTTTTGTGGTGAAATAGAGGAGATCCAAAGTAATCCATCGCTTTTTTCTATCTCAATTATCCCAAATCCATTCAATTCATCATGTAAAATCTCCGCACCTGCTGGTTCTACATTAGAGATATTTGACATTTCAGGGAAACTTATAAGAACTATAAAAATGAAATCTACTGAAGAGTTATGGCAACCAGAACCATTTATTAGTAGTGGTATATATCTCATTCGGACAACTACAAAAACAGGACGGAAGTTAACAAAGCGAATTGTGTATTTGAAATAGAACAGATGATAATTGCTCTAAATTCAGTAATTTAAATCTTCGATTTAGATAGAAACATAACTGTAATGTTTCATTTCAAACTTTGAAAAAGAAAGAGTTCTGGATGGCAGTCTGTTTGCTAATTCAAACATATGAATATAGTGCAAATGCTTCTCCCTATTAAGATAGAGAAATATTCAATCTTAGTATACTCGATAGGTAAATTTTCATAAAATCTGATTGTTAGAATTATATTAATTCAAGTAAATTATATCTATAAACAATTGCTGAAATTAATGATAATAATGTTAAAATTGAAACACAATAATCTTTTGGAGTATACACTATAGGTTTGAGCTTTGTTCTTGGAAGAGTGGGATTATAACCCCTTAGTGTCAATGCGAGTGCGAGTTTATCAGCTCGCCGAAAAGATGTCGCAAACAATGGTATCACCATCGGAATTATGCCTTTTATTTTTTTAAGTAAACCTTTGGAAATGTTACCTCCTCTGGCTATCTGAGCCCAGCGTATTCTTTTGGTATCATCGATAACAGTAGGGACATACCGCATTGCAAGAATCACAATCATAGAAATGTCTCTGGGATGAAGTCTGAAAAATTTTACAAATCCCAACATTTTCTCTAGGGAATCTGCAAGTTCAATCGGTGATGTAACATGTCCAAATAGGGATGCTGCCCACAAAAGCATCAACATTCGTAGGCTAAACAGTAAGCCGTTAAATACTCCAAGGGGACCTACATGAAAAATTCCCCAAGAAATTGCATCTGGTGAGGGTGTGAATATTAAATGAATTAAGAATGTTATCATAACGAATATCCTGAAACCCCAAAGGATACCGATAATTTTCTTTGCCTTGATTTTCGAAACTGCAGTAGCAAGGATAAGAAGCATAAAAGAAATTGAATGGTTCCATAATGCAGAATCTATAAGAACAATTACTGCAAAAGTTAGCAGCATAAACAGTTTCGTTCGAGGATCAAGTTTATGCAAGAATGAATTGCTTTCTATGAATTGTCCTAATGCATTCAGCATGATGTCTAAAATATTTAGAAAGGAAATTAAACCTGCAAGAGGAATAATATCAAAATTATCATTTTAATCGAGTTTTTAAGAATTTGAGAAATGAGCTTATCTAACTGGAACTATGCAGTCTGTTATTCCACAACTTCAAACCTTCTGTGGAATTGGCATACAAGTAATCCAGTAAGCAGAATAACAATAAAAACTAAAAGACTTGTTATTAATGAACTTTTTATTCCGTATTGAATTGCTTTTACTGTAAAGAATATAAGAGTAAATATTAGGGTAATGAGAACTTGTATTACTACGTTCCATGGGTATTCTAGGATCCATCTTTCTAATATGGAACTTACTGCGCCGAGTGCTATGCCAGTAATAGCCATAAAACCTATAAAAATTACAACCTGCAAAAAAGGTGACCAAATAGCAATAGGAGTCCAAAGCTTAAATAAAATAATTGGTGAAAGAATGAAACCAGTTACAATTCCCCCCAGAAATCCCGAACTTAGTCCAGCTTGAACTTTTTCGCCGGGTGTTGGTTCACTAAACAAATCTTTAAGGATATTTGTGGGTTTTTGTTCTTCAGGATGAAAAAACGGTCTAAGTTCAGGCATTAATTCTGCTGGAGAAAACTTTTTTGGGTCCTTTTGTGCTATGGCAATCAAAGCTCCGGGTTTCATTATATGAGTTCTTGCCCAGTTCTCAACATTAGCAAATGACATAGGTCCTTTTACCTTATTGCCCATTTTTACAAGGAAATGGCCTGAGTATTTCTCAGCTTCAGTTAACGGAGCAAGCAGTTTTATATGTTGAGATTGCTCAGAAGTGTCAGTGGGGGATAAACCATCTTTGATTTGTGTAACTTGAATACTATCTTGAATGGGTTGGTCTGTTGTTTTTTTAAAAACTTCTGCTTCTTGGCTCGATGTTGATACCGTTTCTATTTTTTGTGAGTTGTTGAATACATTATTAATTTCGGATTGAATTTTTTCTCCGATATCTGGTGTAATTTCAGGGATTTCCACATGAAATATCTTGTTGCATTTTGGACATTGCCACAGTTTAGATTTATTAAGTAATCTGGCAGTATGAATGGTCTTGTTTTTGCAATAAGGACATTCTAAGGCGTAAATAACATCGGATATCTTTTTTGTTCTCGCATTGTGGTAGATAGATTTATCAATTTTAATTGCAAACTTTGCATTACAGTGTTTACAAACCACAACAGTTTGACCGGGTGGATATTTATCCAAATCGATTTCTATAGATACAGCACATTTTGGACATTTTATATTCATAAATACCCCACGTAACTAATTGCAATGCTGAATATTAGGATTTAAATGAATTTGTCAAGCCCTTGATTTAAGAAAAAGGGCAGGGAATGAAAAAAAAATGAAAAATCATCTTAATTTGATGGAGATTTAATTTTATATGACCATTCAATAGGAATTCCAGCTTTTTTTATCACAGCAGAAACCGAGCAATATTTTTCCTGCGATAATGATATGGCATGCTCGATTTTTTCTGTGGGAATTTCCTTTTCATCACCTTCAATAATATAAATTATATCGATATGGGATGGAATCTTAGGACGGTCATCAACCCTTTGGACAATGATCTCAATTATAAGCCTTTGAAATGGCACTCGCATTTTATTAAGTATTGAAAGAACATCCATTCCTGTGCAACCGCCTAAAGAAGCGATGAAAGCCTCGAAAGGTTTTATTGCACCAGAGTTTCCGCCATATTCTTCTGAAGTGTCAAAGACAATCCAATGGTTTGAGTCCGATTTAGCTAGTAATGTTAACCCATCACCTTGTATTAGACGTACTTTAAGTTCTCTACTCATTTAATTTCTCCGATTATTTCAAGATTTTATTGCAACTTCTTCAGCCAGAAGTTCTCGCGATATCTCATCGAAAAATTGCTCTGATTCATATCCAATAACTTTTTTCCTGATATAACCTTTTTTATCAATTATAAAAGTCGTAGGAATTGAAGTTATTCTTCCAAATAGTGTTAGAATGGATTGATCTTTCATTCCTAAGGCAATTGGGTAGTTTATCCCATAGCTTTCTGTGAATTGTCTAATTTTGCTCTCAGATATGCGATTGTCTAAGTTTATGCCAATTATCGTAAATGGTTTATCCTTATATTTTTTCTGAAGTTTTACGAATGATGGTATTTCTTGAGTGCATGGTTTGCACCATGTAGCCCAAAAATTTATTATTATAACATTTCCGGCATAATCAGAAAGTTGTATTTTTTTACCGTCAATTGACGGTAATGTGAAGTTTGGTGCTTTTCTTAAACTTGTTCTTGAGGATTCTTGCTTTTTCTCCTCATAAAGTTTTGAAATAAAGGGTTTCGATTCCTCTTGCTTCTTCTCTTCTTTGGCACAACCGATAATAGAGATAAATACAATTGAAAAAGCAACAATGATTGCTATTGAGTTTCTAATAAATCTCATACTTCTAAAACCTCCATAACCTTCTTGTGGATATGGTTATACGGCACAGCTCCAATTATAGATGATATCGGTTTTCCATCTTTGAAGAATAACAATGCCGGAATACTCATAATTTGGTATGTAGCAGCGATATTCGGGCTTCTATCTACGTCTACCATATAGACATTGATTTTATTTTTAAATTCCTTAGCGATTTTTGTCACGAAAGGGGCAATCATCTTGCATGGTGGGCACCATTCACCTGAAAAGTCCACCATAACTGGTTTGCTCGATTCTAATACCTTAATTTCAAATTCAGAATCTCCGATCAGTTCTACATCTGCCATTTCTTACCTCCAACAACTGAAATTAAAAGATTACTAATTTTCTCAACTATTATATCCCAAGAAAGATTTTGTTCAACATAAATTCTCGCTAAGTACCCAAAATCTTTCGTAACGTGATCAACAATGAGATTATCTATTGCATTAGCAACAGATTCTTTTGTTAATTTCTTTAAACCAACAGCCACACCGCTTTTTTCAAGGTCGTTAAACACATCTTCATGAGTTATTATCGTTGGTATTCCCGATGCAGCATTGTGATTAATTTTAACCTGCCAGCAAAATTTCGCTATTGCAGGATCCATTAATGCTATTCCAATATCGAGAGCTCGAATGTATTTACGACTTTCTGATATTTTTAATGGCGAAATTAATTTTACTCGATTTGTAAATTCACTCCTTTTGAGTATTTTTTTTATTAAACCAAGTTCGGGTCCACTACCACCCAAGAATAACATGACATCTTTTCTTTGTGAAGCTAATAATTCAAATCCACCTATGAGTGTTTCAAACATATGCCAAGGGAACATCGAGCCAATGTAACCTATCCAAAAATCATTCTCCGGGATAAGTTCCAAGGCTCGTCTAAATGAATGCAAATTCTTTTCAGGATGAAAACGTTTTATATCGACGCCGTTTGGAATATGGATAAAATTATTAGGATTCAAATTATATTTTTTCACGTAATATTCGCCAATAGTTGGTGTAACTGCTATGTTTACAACAGCTTTTTTTAGCCTTCTAGGTAGTGTAAATTTTGAGTCGAAGATCGCAAGAATTTTATACTTAGTATCTTGTGATCTCATAGCTTCCTCAAGGATAAGACCGTTGTGCTCGATACAAATAGGAATGTTCTTCTTTTTTATTGCGTTAATAAGTTTATTTGCTCCCATATAATCTCTAATGTAAACTATATCGTAAGCTTTATTTATTTTCTTAGAAGCTGCAATATCGAATAGAATCGATATTTTGCTACCTGTTTCAATTATATTGATTTTTTTATCAGGTTTTCTATCACCTAATCGTGGGATTATTAAATCAATTTGATGACCGAGTGCCGATAAACCATTTACAACGCTAAGAATGTGTTCGGTAGCAGCAGTATCTTTATTTAAATTGTAATAGGCAATATATGCTATTTTTAAATGTTCCATTTAAGTTTGAGTTTTTCAATATTAGAAATTATTCAAATTTAAAAATTTATAATCACACAAGAAACTACTATGCTTAAAAAAAACAATAATTAATTGACTGTAAAATTAGTATTGATTTATTTGCTCAGATGTATAAAAAGTGTAAAATTTTTTTAATCCTTCTTTTTATTGTTGTGTCTGTTTCAGCTCAAGATACTTACACTGCTTTGGAGATATTCAGCCAGGGGCTTATAGAGCAACATATTTATAGTGATTTTCAAAGCGCACTCGAGAAGTATTTGCTTGCTGAATTGTTTGCTCCGAGAGACCCGACAATAAAATATTGTATTAGCGAAGTTCTTTATAGTAAGGGTTTTTACGACAAAGCAATGGATAAAGCTATTGAAGCTCAAAAGATTTCTCCAAACGATGAAGAGGTTAATTTACTGATTGGGAGAATAAATTTAATAAAGGGGAAATGCGAAAGAGCTTTGCCTTTTATCGTCGAGTCGCATCTGGCACAGGAAAGAGACTATTCTGAACTCATGCGATGTTTCAATGCGAAAGGTAATTTTAAGCAAACGATCAACGTGGGTTTGGATGGTTTAAAAAAATCCCCAGAATCTATGGAGTTATTACTTAAAACTGGATTAGCCTATGGAAGAATAGGTGATTATGAGTTAGCTATAGAGTATCTTAACAAGTCTATTTCAATAGATATTTCCCTAAAAGAAGTTTATGAGGTGCTTTTCTCGTTATACTTTCATCTGGGAATGGAGGATTCATTATTTTCATTATATAGCAGATTTCTGAGGATTACACACGATGATCCTGATGCACGATTAAACATTCTGAGAGAATTGTTAACTTCGAGATTGAATAGCCAACGCTTGGATTTACTTATTCAAACGTATTTAGGAAGATTTCCCAAGGATTCTGCGGATGTTTTGCAACCTTACGGTTACTATCTATTATATATTGGTGAGGATGAATATGCATTACAGTTATTAAACCAGGCTGTTAGACTCGGTCGGAAAAATGCAGATATTTATTTCTACTTAGGAATTTGCTGCGAAAAGCTTGAACTTTTTGATTCTGCTGTTGTGAATTATGAAAGATCTCTAGAAATTGAACCTAGAGGTGAAACATATACCAATTTAGCAAGAATATATGGAATGCAAGAAAAGTATGATAGTTTGATTTCCACACTTAATCAGGGACTTGAGAAATTACAGGAGAAATTTAAATTCTTATTCTGGGGTGGTGCAATATTTACTGAAGTGGGTTTGTATGATTTGGCATCCAGGTGGCTTCAGAAAGCGTTATTTCTGCAACCAGACGATAATAAAGTTCTTTTTGCTTTGGGGGATACGAGGGAAAGAGCTGGTTATAGACCTGAAGCTATTACAATTCTTGAAAAATTGTATAAACATGACCCAGATAACCCACAAATATTGAATTATCTTGGATATTTATTAGTTGACGATAATCATAGAATAAAGTTTGCATCAAAGCTAATTAAAAAAGCTCTGAAAAAGGATCCAGATAATGCAGCTTATATCGATAGCTATGGATGGGCACTTTTCAGAAAAGGTAAGGTAAAAAGCGCATTAGATGTTTTGCTCAGAGCAGAAAACATTTTTGGGAAGGATCCAACAATTCAAGATCATATTGGTGACGCATATTTTTCCCTTGGGAAAGTTGATTCCGCTCTTTTTTACTGGAAAAAAAGCATTGACCTTAATCCTTATAATAACATAGTTATAGAAAAGATTAGAAAAAATGAGATTAAGAGTGATGACATCGATGATAAATAGTTATATATGAAAGGTTGATTCTTTTTAGAATAGTAGATTGAAAACATAAGTTCACGTAAAATATGAGTGATTATACATTTGAAATATCAGGTATTGAAATTGGGAAGAACAGACCGATACTTATTGCTGGACCTTGTGCTGCCGAGAGTGTGGAGATGGTTTTAGAAACTGCAGGAACTCTTAAAGATATTACAGCAAGAGCAAATATCCCGTTTATTTTCAAAGCCTCCTACGATAAAGCGAACAGACTTTCAATTTCATCGAGCAGGGGTATGGGTTTTCCAAAAGGCCTTTTGGCTTTAGAACGTGTTAAGGATGAACTTGATTTGCCTATTATTACAGATGTCCATGAGACCTATCAAGTTGAGGCTGTGGCATCGATAGTTGATATTATTCAAATTCCAGCATTTCTATGCAGGCAAACCGATCTTGTATTAGCTGCAGCAGCATCGAAAAAAGCTGTGAATATTAAGAAAGGGCAGTTTTTAACGCCTAGCGATATGAAATACATTGCAGAAAAGGTTAAAAATACAGGTAACAATCAGATTATACTCACCGAACGAGGTACATCATTCGGTTATGGCGATCTTATTCTTGACACTCGCTCTATTATCTTGATGAAGGAGTTGGGTTATCCAGTTCTACTCGATGTAACTCACACAGCGCAGAAACCTGGTGGAGCAAAAGGATCCTCGGGAGGTGATAGGAATTTTGTGATACCATTCGGTAAGGTTGGAATGGCTCTTGGGATTGATGGTATATATATGGAGGTACATCCAGATCCTGATAATGCAATTTCTGACAAGCAAATACAGGTTCCGCTTGATGATGTGGAAAGGTATATCAATGAAATATTTATGCTATAAGTGAGGAAGATATGGAAAACTTATTCGGAAAAGAAGAGGAAAAAACTGTGGACCAGAAAGATAAATCCGTAAATAAAACTAAATGCCAAAAATCCCCCAAAAAAGGAAACAAACAAACCAAACCAGAATCCTTTGAGATAGCTATACAGGAATTAGAAGAACTTGTTATAAATCTAGAAAATAATGAAATATCATTAGAAAAGTCTATGGAAATTTTTGAACGAGCACAATTTCTTACTCAATGGTGCGGGAATGTTTTAGACAAACTTGAAGGTAAGTTGAAACTTTTAGTTCCCACAAATGAAGGATTCGAATTGGTTGACATGGAAGAGCAGTAGTAACGAATTTAGTGTAGGGTTAAATATTCAAATTAATATGAAAATTTATCTTTCCATTATATAAATTGTACAATCATGTTACTTGCTTCAAATGATGGAATTTTGATAGTTTCATCATTTAGATAACATTTATGTTTTATCTATGATATTGAATAGAAAATTTGTAGAAATGAGAATTAATATCCTTTTTTGGCTCGATTTCTATTCGATGTCGAAATCCGTTACTGGCATGTCTATTCTATCTATACTTATTGCTTTACCGGTTTCTGAGTCAATTTTAATTATCGCTCCCTGTATTCTTGTACCTTGATCAGACGGTTCAAATCTTACTTGAACTCCCTTTATAAGATGCTCGATTGCAAGATGCGGTTTTATTCCAATTACTGAATCGTGTGGTCCTGTCATTCCAAGATCGGTTATATATGCTGTTCCTCCTTTAAGTATTTTATTGTCCACCGTTTGAACATGAGTGTGTGTTCCAAATACTGCTGAGGTCTTGCCATCAAAAAAATAGCCTGCCGCAATCTTCTCAGAGGTGGCTTCAGCGTGAAAATCGATGAGAATTATTTCTGTTTCTTCTTTCAATCTTTCGACATGGTTTGAGCCGATTCTAAAGGGACAATCAATTGATGGCATGAAAACTCGACCCATAAGGTTTATTACACCAATTTTAATACCGGATTCTGATGTGAAAATCGTTGAACCATGTCCTGGATTATTTGGTGGATAGTTGGCTGGTCTAAGTATGTTCTCATATTTATCTAATGCATCGCGAAGTTCGTCTCTTTTATTCCACGTATGATTTCCTAATGTTATAACATCAATTCCGTATCGAAGCAGTTTTGTTGCAAGGTTTTCTGTTATGCCAAAACCTCCAGCAATATTCTCAGCATTGGCAATAATGATATCGGGTTTGAGCTTTTCCTTTATCGTCGATAGATAATTGTGAATAGCTCTTTTACCAGATTTACCGAAGATATCGCCTAACACTAAAGCAACTACTGAATTCATGGTATCCTTTCTATAAGCACTTTGTAGTTTTCAATCGAGTGAAGTTAATAAATATAATTTCAGTAAGAAGATACTATCTTGCGTAATCAATTGCTCTAGTCTCGCGGATTACGGTAACCTTAATCTGTCCGGGATACTCCATATCGAGTTCAATTTTCTGAGAGATTTCAGCTGCGAGTATTTCGCTCTCCTGATCCGAAACTTTAATTGGTTCAACGATAACTCGAATCTCTCTTCCTGCCTGGATTGCATATGTTTTCTGAACACCCGGGAAAGAATCCGCCAATTCTTCAAGTTTTTGAAGTCTTTTAATATAGTTCTCAATAGTTTCTCTTCTTGCTCCAGGTCTTGCTCCAGATATTGCATCTGCTGCCTGTATAATTATCGTATATGGAGTTGTAACTTCTACATCCTCATGATGAGCTAATATAGAATTTAGAATTGGATCTTTTTCACCGTATTTCTTAGCTATTTCGTAACCAAGTTGAGTGTGTGTGCCTTCTTGTCCTCGATCAACAGCTTTGCCTATATCGTGAAGCAAACCGCAGCGTCTGGCTATTCGAGGGTCCAATTCTAATTCACTCGCAATATAACCTGAGATCCAAGAGACTTCTTTTGCATGTTGAAGAACATTCTGACCGTAACTTGTGCGGAATTTCAATCGACCTATAATATTAATTAATTCCGGTTGAAGATCGTGTACACCAAGTTCGAAACACACTTGCTCACCAGTTTCCTTGAAAATACCTTCGATCTCCTTTTCTGCTTTGGCTAAAACCTCCTCAATTCTGGCAGGATGAATTCTACCATCCATAATTAATTTTTCCATAGCGATTCTTGCAATCTCTCGTCGAATTGGATCATAACCGGAGAGAATAATTGCCTCAGGAGTATCATCCACAATAACATCAACACCAGAAGCAGTTTCAAATGCTCGGATATTCCTTCCCTCTCGACCGATAATTCTCCCTTTAATCTCATCGGAGGGAAGTGTTACAACTGAGACAGTAGATTCAACTGTCGTTTCAGCTGCACAGCGTTGAATTGAAGATATTATTATCTCCCTGGACTGTCTTTCTGCTTCGTGTTCTGATTCATCTCTAATCTGCTTTATCTTTTGTAAGGCTTCAGCTTTGGCTTCAGAAATTAAATTCTCCATAAGAATACGCTTGGCTTCCTCCTGCGTCATTCCTGCTATTCTTTCAAGTTTTTCATTCTCTCTACGGATTAAATGTGTAAGCTGGTTTTCTTTCTCTTTGATAGCATTTTCTTTTGTATGAATTTGTCTTTCTTTAGCGATCCATTCTTTCTCGCGTTTACGCATAAGATCAGCGCGACTTTCAATAGATTCTCTTTGGTCTTGCAGTCTTTTTTCGAGACGTTCGAGTTCCACTCTTTTCGCTTTTGTCATACGCTCGAAATCTGAGCGTTGTCGAGTTCGTTCTCTTTCTACTTCAAGCTCTAGTTTGCTCTTTCTAAACTCAAGTTCTTTATCAACTTCTTCTTTTAGGGTTTTGGCTTTACTTTTTGCATCTGAAATAATCCTCGATGTAGCAGCCTTTGAAATGAAGAATCCTATTACTGCACCAATTATTGCGAATATTATTCCAAATAATATACCTGTTTCTATCATTTATGCGACCTCCCGTGGCAGGAAACGTCTTAAAAAATGGAGTGAATAGAACGGCTCCCTTAAGAGAAAAAAATAAGGTATGCAAAAACTTAACTAATCTTCTATTTCTGGTTGTAATTCAGAAAGTTTTTTGTTAAGGATTTTCGTTTGATTTATAATTCTTTCTGAAAACTGATCAATTCTTTTTCTCTCTTTGAACAATTCATCGGTAATATTTAACGCAGCGAGAAGAATTGCTCGAATAAGGGAGCTTGTACTTGCTCCACCTGTAACCTCAAATATCTTAGAATCAACGTATTGAGCAACTTGTTTAACATATTCTGGTTGCTCATCGGTTATTATTTTGAGGTCATAATTGAAAACTTTAACAGGAATCGTTATTTTTTCCGATTCCGCCATAAGCGTTTCCTAGCCTTTTTTTATTTATATAAAACGTTCTTAGCTCTCGCCAAGAACATCGTTGATTCTTTGAAGGAGTGAATCAAGTCTTGTCTTTGCCGCATCAGTTCCAGTTGAGGACTGTTTCAGTTGCTCATAATCGCGTCTTATATTATCGTATTCCGATTGAAGCTGGTTCACTCTTTCGTTTAATCTTTCTCGTTCTTCTATTAGTTCGGTTCTTTCTTTTTTTAGTTTGACAACTGCTTCAAGAAGCCGACCGATTTGATATTCTAAAACTCCCAAAATATCTTCCATATTAATCCTCCTTACAAAAATCTGGATTTATATTAAATGGTGAAAACAATCACCACTTCCATAAGGTAACTCCTACACACAACTTGGCAAGCATTTTTTCAAGTAATTTCAAAAGTTATTCGTTAATTGACTTGAGACTTAGGAGAAACGGCTTGTTAATTTAGTTGGATGTCATTTTTTGCGTTATAATTCGAAGATTTTTTTTTTAATAGAAGTTTCTCTTTTGTTTTTTACTTGACTTAAGAATATATGTGTTAATAGGATGCTTTGTAAAGCTCTTTAATTCTTCTTATTGAGCTTTTCTTCGCTTTTAATATAGTCCTCGTAACTTATGTCCTTAAACCAGCCATCGCCCAAATAAGTCAGAACCTTCGAGAAATCCTTGACAGACATATACCCGGGAATTCGTGCGATAACTTTGTTGTCGTCGTTATAGAAGAGTGTTGTCGGAGTGGATCGTACTAATAAAATCCTACCTAATCTTTTTTCTGTTATGGTTTTTCCCTGATACTCGATTTTTGCATGAGAGGATATATTTACTTTAGCATATCGGAATTTCTCATTAAGTTTGATAATAATTTCGGGATTATTTAAAGTATTATTATAGAATTTTCTACACCAAGCACAGCCATTACTTGTTACGTAAATCATCGCTATTTTGTTTTCATTCTTTGCAGAGCCTTCGACTTTGCCGATTGGTGCCCAGTTTAGTTTTGGCTTTTCAACTGGTGGTGCTTCTGGTATAGCAAAAGTAAAAAGAAATCCAAGTATAATTGTTGTAATTAACACACGGTTCCACATATTTATCCTCCGAACTTCTATTCTAGTATTTGCTTAAAGATATTTGTGAAATTTCTTTTGTCAAGATTACGAATGAGTTAAAAATTAATCTACTGAAAAACCGATGGTTTTATCTGATTTCTCATCAGAAATTTTAATCTCACCGAACTTCTCTTCGAATTTTTTTATGTTCTCTCCAAGAGCTCTATTAAGATTTTTGAGACTTATAGGTGTCATTATTATTCTTGATTGGACTTTGGCTTTTGGTGCTCCGGGAACGGTTCGTATAAAATCAAGTATAAATTCTGAGGGTGAATGTGCAATTATAACAAGGTTTGAGTATATTCCCTCTGCTATTTTTTCATCCAATTCGATCTGAATTTTTCCACCTATTAAACTCCGATTTTGCATAGCATCTCCTTTTTTTTAAAAGTATTAAGTGTATACAGGTTTTCAAAGTATTATTTTTGCTTTTGTGAGTGGAAACTATTAGCTTGACACAAATTGACAATAACCTATGTTATACGTAAGATAGGAGGAGAAATGGCTAATATATTGGTTGTTGACGATGAAAAAAATATTCGAATTTTATATAAAGATGAGCTTGAGCACGAAGGATACAATGTTCTATTAGCTGAGAATGCAGAACAGGCTTTGGGAATTATTGAAAATGAAGATATCGATCTCGTAATTCTTGACATTAGAATGCCAGGAATGCATGGTATAGATGCTCTAGAGAAAATGATCGTAAAAAAAAGAGATTTAGCGGTTTTACTTAATACTGCTTATGCCGAATACAAGGACGATTTTCTTACATGGCTTGCGGAGGACTATCTCATTAAATCCGGGGATCTAACCAAACTAAAGGAAAAAGTAAAGCAAATACTGGAAAGAAAGGGTAAAGTATAACCTTTATTCATACAATTATAAACATTTATTTCTCTATTTATTTTAATTAGAATAAGGAATTTTCCTTTTTTATTCATCAAAATTATTATTTTTCGTTTTTCTTGCAGTTGCGTTTTGCGTTGGAAAAAATATAGAATATTAACTTATAGTTTAAGCTTAAAACAAATTTCATTATTCATATGTCGCAGAGATTATTTAGCAAATAACATGACAAATCTCATTTTTTTCCGAAGAATTTATTTGTGTTGTATTAAAAACAAAAACCTTGTTACAAAGTATCAATTTTATATTTTATTGAGCAGTGTGGAGGTAAAATGAAATCACATACAACAACAATTCTTGGGATTGTTCGAGATGGGAAAGCAGTTATAGGTGGTGACGGACAAGTAACTTTAGGTGATATGGTTATAAAACATAAATCCAAGAAAGTACGTTTTTTAGCGAACGGGAAAGTTATTGTTGGATTTGCGGGGGCAGCGGCTGATGGTATGGCATTATTATCGAGGTTTGAGGAAAAACTTACTGAACGACTTGATCTTTTGTGGGCATCGGTTGAGCTTGCAAAGGAATGGCGAACAGACAGGATTCTGCGACGATTAGAGGCTCAACTTGCTGCTATAGATACCGATAAAGCGTTAATAATAACTGGTGCTGGAGATGTTCTTGAACCTGATGATGGAATTGTAGCTTTAGGGTCAGGATCTGGATATGCTATGGCAGCAGCAAGAGCTCTTTTAGAATACGGTAAAAAAATGAGTCTAAGGCAAATTGTCGAACGATCTCTTAGTATTGCATCACAAATATGTATTTACACAAATTCAGATATTACGATACTCGAATTGTAAGGGATTGCTAAATAAGGTTGTGAGGATTAATGAAAGAAAACGGGTACCAGATTGATAAGATTATATTAGATAATGGGCTTAGAGTTATCTCGTCCACGATTCCGGGACGCAAAGCTGTTAGCGTAGGTGTATGGGTGTTGTCTGGTTCAGCCGATGAACCCTCAGATAAAGCAGGTATTTCGCATTTATTGGAGCATATGGTTTTTAAAGGTACTGAGAAGTATGACGCTAAAGAGTTAGTTTCAACTATTGAAAGATTGGGTGGATATATCGATGCATATTCTGCTCGGCAGGAAACTTGTTTTAATTGCTCAGTTCTAAGCGAGGACCTTCCAGTTGCTCTCGATACTCTATCTCAAATAATTGCAAAACCGAGACTTAATTATCATGATTTAGAACTTGAGAGGGAAGTAGTTATATCTGAGATGAATGAATCGATAGAAAATCCTGAATCTTTGGCTGCAGATCTATTTCCAGTGCTTATGTTAGGGAAGTCATCATTGGGATTTCCTATAATGGGGAATTTAAAATCTGTATCAAGTATCATAACAAAGGACCTGAAAGATTATTGGAGTAGGAACTATTGTTCCTCAAATGTTATCATAGGTGCAACTGGGGATGTTAATTTTGAAAATTTATCTAATCTGGTTAGAGACAAATTTTCCGATGTTCCAGTTGGAAAAGTTATTAAAACATATGATAGAAAAAATGGAGCGGAAGGAAAGATAACGATAATTAATCATAACTCTCAAATGTGTCATGTTTTCATTGGTGTTCGGACTTTTCCATACAAGGACAGTCATCGATACATTCTCGCGATGATTGATTCTATTTTAGGACGAGGATCCTCGGGACGGCTTTTCCAGAATATCAGAGAAAAAAAAGGTCTTGCGTATAATATTCAATCATTCAGCGAATATTATATACAAGATGGCTTTTGGGCAATATATGCAGCCATATCTTCTAAGAAGCTTAATGAACTTATCATATGTGTGTTAGATGAACTTAAACAACTTAGAAATAACTTAGTTTCAGATAATGAACTCAATGAAGTGAAAAGCTTCATTCGACGAAGGTTTTTACTTTCCATGGATAATACGTGGAGAGTTATTTCTAGAGCGATTGAGACTGAAGTTCACTTGGGTCGATATATGCAAATTAGCGAGACATTAGAGAAATTCCTAAAAGTAGATGCTGAACAGATTTTACAACTAGCAAACAGATTATTTGAGCCTTCAAAATTAGTTATTATGGTTATGGGACCAATTGAAGAAGTTCCTGAAATGGGATTTGAAAGAATTCATTGCACTCCGAACGAAATATATCCTATAGGAAGTTAGAAAACCTTCAACTGCTAAATCGATATCGATTTCTGAAAAAAAAATGCAAGATCTCTTTAAAATTATTATGGAATTTAATTTCTCGAAGACTTATTTTAATTCACCCGATATGAATTTTTTAGTAATTTGATCTTCAGATTGCATTAATTCTTCTGTCATTCCTTGCCAGTGGATTTTTCCATTAAAGATCATTGCACATTGTCCACCAATTCTTAATGCTTGTTCAACGTTGTGAGTAACCCATACAATAGAAATTTTATTTGATATATTAACTAATAATCTTTCAATCTTCATTGTCGAGGTTGGATCCAAAGCTGATGTTGGTTCATCGAGCAGAAGCACCTCCGGTTTCGTTGATAATGTACGGGCAAGACACACTCTTTGAGCTTCGCCAACAGAGAGCTGTTGATTTGATCGATATATGTAATCATTTGTTAAGGTTACTTGTTTTAACAACTCTATACTCTCATCATCTGTTATGTTTTTATTGGCTATCTTAATGTTTTCATTAACTGTTCCTTCAAAAAGCACTGGCTTCTGGAAAACCATTCCAACTTTTCTTCTAAGTTCTCGAATAGGATAATCGGTTATTGGTTTGTTCATGTATTTTATTCTCCCGCTAATAGGATTAATCAGTCTATTCAAAAGCTTGAGTAAAGTAGATTTACCTGAGCCTGAAGGTCCCATAATCACAAAGATCCCGTCTTTGATTTTGAGATTTATTCCCGAGAGAATTGTTTCATTATTATATCCAGCATAAATATCTGTTAATTCGAAATTAATCATGGTGTTTATAATAAATAATCCAGTTTAAATAATATATCCTTCGATTGTGTATATTATGAATCAAAATAACCTACGTTTAGAAGTTGTAAAACGTAAAATTCTTTAAAGTTATACACTACATTATAATAAAGATAATTATTCTTGATTAGCTTGACTCCCGGATTTTTTTTCCCTTAATTTGATAAATGCTTAGTTTCAAGAAAGGTTAACTGTGAAAAAGGTTCTAGTAACAGGTGGTGCTGGTTTTTTAGGTAGTCATCTCGTAGATAGGTTTATTAAGAATAACATTGAAACGGTTGTATTAGATGATTTGTCGACAGGATTAAGAGAGAATGTTAATAATGACGCCAGATTAATTGTTGGATCTATCAATAATAATAGGGATTTAAACATTGCTATATCTGGCTGTGATGTCGTTTTTCACTTGGCTGCATTTGTTTCGGTTCCAGAGTCATTTACCAGACCCGACCAAACAATAAGGACTAATATTGAAGGATTATCAAATGTTTTAATGGTCTCTGTAAAGAATAATGTAGAACATATAGTATTTATGTCCTCAGCTTCGGTTTATGGTGAATCCAAAGTTGTGCCTATTGCGGAGGATTTTCCTACCGAGCCTAAAAGTCCGTATGCCATAAGCAAACTCTCGGGAGAGTATCTTTGTCGTTCTCTCGCTGATTATTTTGACTATACCGTTTCAATTATTCGATTGTTTAACGGTTATGGACCTCGTCAGAGGAAGAATACATCATATGGTGCTGTTGTTCCAAATTTTGTTAGAGCAGTTCTAAATAATAGGCCAATTAAGATTTACGGAGATGGTCTTCAAACAAGAGATTTTATTTATGTAAGTGATGTTGCAGATGCACTAATACATTTGGCACTTAAAAGGTTCGATGGTAAAGTTAATCTTGCTTCGGGTAAGGCTACTAATATATTAGAACTTGCAAAAATTGTTATGACAGAAGCTGGCGTTGAAGTTCCCATCGAATTTGAGCTTCCAAGGGCAGGAGATGTTACAGAATCGTTAGGAAATGGAAAACGATTAAAGGAATCTGGATTCGAGTTAACTATTTCAATAAAACATGGGATTTTAAAGACTATTAAATATTATATATAAAAAAGCTTCACATATTTCTTTTCTCTATACGACTAAAAATGGTTAATAATGAAAAAAAAATCGAAAACTTGAAAACTCTTGTTATTGTACCAGCATATAATGAATCTGAAACAATAATTAAAGTTGTCGATGAGATATCACACAATGTGCCTTTTGTTGATATCGTTGTTATTGATGATGGTTCGAGCGATGATACATATCTTCAGGCTAAGGAAACAGGGGTTTTTGTACTTCGACATCCTTTCAATTTGGGCATTGGTTCTGCCGTTCAAAGTGGCTTTAAGTTCGCATTCGAACATAATTATGACGTTGCAATACAAGTAGATGGTGATGGACAACATGATCCTAAATACATACCCAAAATGCTGGAACTTATTCAAGATAATGTTGCGGATGTCATAGGAGGGTCAAGATTTTTGACAAAGGAAGGTTTTCAATCGTCACTTTTTAGAAGGCTGGGAATAAAATATTTTGAAATCCTTTTTAAAATTCTCACTGGAAAGAAGGTTACAGATTGTACTGCTGGATTTAGAGCCTTTTCAAAGGATACAATAAAGTTAATTTCAAAAGTTTATCCTGATGATTTCCCTGAACCAGAAGCAGTTATTCATATTTATAAAGCAGGATTTACTTTTACTGAAGTTCCTGTTGTTATGCGGGAAAGGTTAGGAGGTCAATCTTCAATTTCAGGGATAAAACCATTGATTTATATGATTAAAGTTACGCTTGCATTATTAATGAATGTTTTAAGAGGAGATAGAATAGAGTGAAGAGAATTCAAATAATTTCTCTAATTGCGTCAATAGGGCTTTTTAGTATTGTATTTGAGTTGGTGAGAAGAAAGAAACTGAAGGAACGATTTTCGATTTTATGGTTACTTTTCGCGTTATTATTGGTAGTGTTTTCATTGTGGAATGATCTTCTCGAAAATTTCTCTCAGTTGATAGGAATATATTATGCTCCTGCTGTATTGATACCTGTAATTATATTTTTTGGGGTTGTTATATTTCTTTATTTTTCAATTGTAGTAACGCACCAAGCTGAGAAAATAAAAACCCTAGCCCAAAAAATTGCTCTTCTTGAGCATGACCTTTTAGAGTTTAAATCTAAACTTGACAATGAAAAAAAAAGTTAACTTCCATTTTGCTTTTTTGCTAGTTCTTTTTCTAAAATTAGCATTAGCACAAAATATTTCTGTTAATTATTACTCCTCTATAGATGATATATACGCTTCGTTTGAAGTTGGAGATTTAACCTATGAGCAATACACTGATCTTGCTTCTCTCTTCGAATCCAAGGTAGATATTAATAACGATAATTTACAAAGACTTCTTATCATTCCTGGTGTGAATTCTAATGATATAGCTCCTCTTAAGAAAAAACGAGATGAGGGAGTTATTTTTAAAAATTTAAGACAGGTTGCAAATGTTTTCCCCAATGATATTGAATTAATTTCACCGTTCATAGATATAATTCCTAAAAGAGATCAAGGAATGAATGGCAATTTTCGAATTTACAAGAGATGTGATTTTGAAGCTCCAGCATTAAGTAATGATCCATATCATAGTGGAAGGATGGAACTTAGGTGGTCGGATTTTTCGATGGATTATCGTTTCAAACAACAGGCTGATCTGGAATTACAGACTACATATAGGAATGTTAGATATAATACTAACGATGTTGAAATCGTTCTCGGAAACTATGATGCACATTTGGGATATGGGTTGCTTGTGGGTAGGAAAATTTCACATTCAACGTTGGAAAGATCGAATTCTGCAAGATCTTACCTTGCATCACCTTTTTATGGAGACTTAAATGGTCTTTTTGCATCTTTGTACTTGCATCGTAAATGGAAATTAAAACTTGCGATTTCAGCAAACAAATATGGAAAGACCTCCCAAAGTATGGCTGGAATTGCAGCGTCATGGAACAATTCTCAGAAAGAGCAAAAAGGAATTGTCATTTATTTTGGGAAGTTTTCATCTGCCGATATGGATTCAGAAAAAATAGAGCAATATGGGTTATCGATTTTTGGTATAAATAATTTTTTCAAAAACAAACTTCAATATGAATTAGCAGTTTTAAATAATGGAAGTTGGGGTGGAAATTTGATTCTGACACCTTCAAAGAAAACCTGCAATATTGCTTGGAAATTTTGGGTTTATCATCCCGATTTTATTGTTCTATACTCTGATGGTTTTTGCGATAGAGGATATGAAAAATATTATCCAAGAGGAAATGAATTCTATTTAAAAGCCTATCAAGCAGGAGAATTAGGCACAGATATTAACCTGAAAATTAAACCGATAAGGAAGTTGTCGATAAATTGTGTAACTTCATTTTTTTCAATGCCAAATTCACTCAGTAATGGTGGTGAAATTTATTTATCAGGAATTTATAAGTTCAATAACAATGATAATTTACGATTATCATACACTCGGAATTGGGAAGGTCTCGGCATTTCTGGGGATACTAAGGATAAGGTTTATATTGCTCATCAATGGGAAATTGGGAACTCGATTTATATCAGAGAGAATTTCTATTATAAGTGGAATAATTATACCGAGAGTAATAAGAAAGAACAATATTGGGTGAAATCTGAACTCATTTACGCTTTCTATAACTGGTTGTCGTTCAGTTTAAGGCTTGATAGAAACGATTCTAATGTGGATGACAATAGCATCGGTTATTGGAAGCTGACATTATCACCCATAATCTCTGATAGGTTTTCAAATGTGAAAACTAGCATTTCACTTAAAAAGACCGATTCAATGTCTGAAGTGTCTATAAATGCCAAAGTTAACCTTCGAATCAGTTGGTAATCTTTAATACTATCCGTATTTTATTGACATTCGATTTAATAAATTACATTTTAATTTTGCTAAATGTGAAAACATCAACTAATTCCCAAAAATTAAAATAATATTTGCTTGACAAGGGTTTTTGTTAATATATTTTCCAGTTTCATTTGATTGTTCTTGGTTTTATTTTACATTCAAATAGGGAGAATAATGGGTAACCGAAGAACTTTTGAGGGGATTGTAATATCTGATAGGATGGATAAGACAATTACGGTGGAACTTATAAAGTTAATTCCGCATCCTTTATATAAAAAAGTGGTTAAGCGTAGATCTAGAGTTAAGGCTCACGATTCCGAGAATAAAGCTAAGGTTGGGGATATTGTTAAAGTAATTGAATCAAGACTCTTTTCTAAAACAAAATCGTGGGAACTTGTAGAGATTTTAAAACGTGCTGTCGGTTCTGAGTAATTCTCCAATGAATTCACTATGACTTTTAGTTTCTGTCTATATGACTGGGTGAGATGTCTTAGGAGGTGAATAATGATTTTTAGAAATACAAAATTAATTGTTGCTGACAACTCAGGTGCAAAAAAAATTAGATGTATTGGTTTGACTCATGGTTCGAAAAAGAATTATGCTACTATCGGTCAAACTATTGTTGTATCTGTGAGAGAAGCAATACCTAATTCTCAGATAAAAAAAGGAGATGTTGTTCAAGCAGTTATAGTGAGAACAAGAAAACCCATTCATCGCAGAAACGGAAGTTATATTAAGTTTGACGACAATGCTGCAGTTATCGTAAATGAGGATGGAGAACCAAGGGGTACTCGAGTTTTCGGTCCTGTAGCAAGAGAATTGAGAGAACATGAATATACAAAGATTATTTCGTTGGCACCTGAGGTTTTATAGCTTGAAAAATAAGAGGAATTGGTTTTAGATATAAATAATTAGTATAAATATTTGATAATTTTCAAGGAAATATTGAAGATTACTTGAACTAAATTAGGTGATTTGGGAGATGTGATATGGCTAAGAGAAAAGAAAAACATAAACCTATACATTTAAAAATAAAGAAAGGTGATATCGTAGAAGTAATAGCC